>CAZYGL010000064.1:0-7477 GCA_964647335.1 uncultured Syntrophomonas sp.
ATACCATTTATCGCTCCTTCTTTTATCTCCACAACTCTTCCCCTAAATTGGTTCCGGGCACTGATCTTCATTGATTATCCCTCCTTTTGATATTTTGAACGTGTTTGTATTCAATATTACAGGCTTGATTACGACGGGGGATTCTGTGCTAGAGGTTTTTTCGCCAGCGGTTGACGCCCCAGATAACTGCGAAACTGAAAAGGGTTATGATAATTACAAGGGTTCGGGCTGTAAGATTGTCTCCGCGATCTACTGCGTAGTAAATCGCTACGGGAATGGTCTGGGTTTTCCCAGGGATGTTTCCCGCCACCATTAGGGTGGCCCCAAACTCGCCTAAAGCCCGGGCGAAAGCCAGCACCAGAGCAGCCATGACTCCTGGCCAGGCAAGGGGAAGGGTTATCGAAAAGAAAACCCTCATTTCGCTGGCCCCAAGCGTGCGAGCCGCTTTCTCGTAATTGAGATCTACGCTTTGGAAGGCCGCTTTGGCAGTCTGGTAAAAAAGAGGAAAGGCCACCACACTGGAGGCTAAGACAATCGCACCCCAACTAAAAATCAGGTTTATACCCAGGCTTGATAGATATTTGCCGATGGCTCCGTTTTTGCCTATCAACACCAGCAGATAGTAACCGATAACTGAAGGGGGCAATACCAGAGGCAGTGTAAAAAAAGCCTCGCAAACGTCTTTGCCGTAGAAATCTCGCCTGGCCATAAAGCGAGCCAGGGGCATGCCCAGGGCGGCCACCAGGATTATCACCAGGCATGCCACCCTCAGGGACAGGATTATGGGGAACCAATCTTCGATATGGAGATACATGGCTAATCCTTATTGGGCTGGCTTTGTGAAGCCATATTTGGCAAATACCTGCATGGCTTCATCACTGGCCAGAAATTCCTCGAATTTTTGGGCTTCAGCCTGCTGTTTGCTGCTGGCGATAATTGCCACAGGATAGAGTATGGGTTTGCTGGAAGCGGCCGGGGCCGCAGCCACGATCTTTACTGCTGTACTTGTGGCGGCATCAGTACGATAAACCAGGCCCGCATCCACATTTCCGGTTTCAACGTAGGTCAGGACAGCGCGAACATCTTTGGCCATAACCAGCTTGGATTGCAATTTATCCCAGAGGCCCATAGCGGTAAGTGTGTCTTTGGCATATTGCCCGGCTGGCACCGATTCAGGTGTGCCGATAGCAATTTTGTTAATTGTAGTTCCGGTCAAGCCGTCAAAGCCCGATAAAGTGCTGTCCTTTTTTGAGATCAGGACTAGTTCGTTGCCAACCAGATTCTTACGGGAAGGTTCAACGATCAGCTGCTTGGCAGACAAGGCGTCCATTTGGGATTTCCCGGCGGAAATAAACAGGTCTACAGGGGCCCCCTGTTCTATCTGTTGCTGCAGGGTCCCGGAGGCTGCAAAATTGTATGTAATAGTAACATTGGGATTTTTGACAGTGTAGAGAGTCTTTAATTCGTTGCCCACATCAGTGAGGCTGGCCGCGGCGGCTATTGTTAGGCTAACCGGCTGGTTTTGGGTCGTAGTTGGAGCACTTTTACTGCAACCGGCGACCAATGATAATGTGAAAATAATGAGGCTGAGTATAATCCATTGTTTTTTCATCAGTCATTTCCTCCTTAAAAAGTATCCTGCTCTATTCAGCTATCCTCCTTCCTATTAGTCTATAGGGATTCATTCCTATAATGAGATCAACAATTCGTTATCTGTCTGCCCAGTCAATGAATTTCATGTTATATCCTGTTAAATCAATTAAAAGATACTTATCTGCAGATTTAAAAGGTGAAAACATGACTATCATCATAACAAGAGCGAACAAAAACAAACATAACACAATTATGACATTATTCTAGTCTATGATAAAATTATGGTCAAGGATAAATGGAGGTATAGAGAAGTGAATGACAAATCATTGACCCCCGTGGAGGTAGCCGATCAACTGAAAATCACCAAGAATACAGTTTACGAGATGATCAAACGTGGGGAACTGCCAGCCTTTAGGATCGGCAGAAAATTGAGGATCGATCCCAAGGATGTTGAGTCATTTCGCACCAGAGGAAAAAGATTCGAATTTGCCCCGCAAGACGCAGAACCGGAGGGGCTGGCGTTTATGAGCGGAGGGCTGACTCCTCAAGACAGGCCTGAGCAAACAGATAAGCAGCCTCTGATAATGTGCGGACACGACATCTTGCTGGACATACTGGCCAGACACATGGAACAGCGGCTTACACCCCTTAAGGTATATCGATACCAGGTAGGCAGTTTTAGCGGCTTGTCTGCCCTTTATCAAGGAAATGCTGACATGGCAGCAATACACCTGTGGGATGGTGATACTGGCCAATACAACCTGTCTTATGTAAGGCATCTGCTGCCAGGGATCCCAGTGGTGATTATACACCTGGCTAAGCGTATGCAGGGATTCTACGTGAGACAAGGCAATCCTAAACAGATCAAGGATTGGAAAGACCTGGCCAGAACCGATATCCGCATATGCAACCGGGAAAAGGGGTGCGGGACCAGGGTGCTGCTGGACGAAAAGTTGCGCAAAGAGATGATTGACAGACACACAGTCAAAGGCTATGAGCATGAAGAGCCTTCCCACCTGGCAGTTGCCAGCGCCGTTGCCAGGGGCGAAGCAGATGTGGCCCTGGGCATAGAAAAGGCGTCCCTGCAGGTGAGGGGCATCGAATTCGTTCCCTTGCAGACCGAGCGCTATGAACTGGTAGTGAAGAAGGAAAATATAGACCTGCCCAGGTTTCAGATGATTCTGACTATCCTGCGTTCCCCACAGTTCAGAGCTGAGCTCCAAGGTTTAGGTGATTATGACTTGAGTGAAACTGGCCGCATAGTAGCGGAGCTATAATCGCAGGAGATAAAAGCAGACGCCCCGGAATTATAGTCACAGTTCCCTTATATCCGTAATTGACAATCTGAATAGCGGCGGACTATAATAAAAATGTTGTTTTCATGAGGTGTAACACATGAAATTGAATTTCCACAGGCTCAAACTCCGTCCCCGGGAGAGCGAAGAATTCTACCTGCAAACCCAGGGAGATGACAAGCTTCTGGCTGGGGTGGGCGGTAGATTCATCTCTCCACTGGAAATCGAGATCGTGGTAGAAAATACCGGCACTATTTTTTCCGGTCGGGGCAAGTTGAAGACGGAATTGCAGTTGCCTTGTTCCCGGTGCCTGAGGGATTTCTCCTATCCCATGGAGATCGACTTCGACCTGGCCCTGGTCGAAGAGAGTCACAACGGGCAATATAGTCCAGACGAGGGATTCATATTTTTCAAGGGTGAAGAGGCTGACATCAGAGCTGCGGTGGAAGAAGCAATATTTATGGCCTTGCCTCTGTCTCCGCTATGTAGACCGGACTGCAAGGGTTTATGCCCGACATGCGGCCAGGACCTAAATATCGCAACCTGTTCATGTAAAGAACAAGACATAGATCCCCGGTGGGAGAAGCTGAAACAGTTAGATTCGGAAAGGAGGTAATATCGATGGGGGTACCAAAAAGAAGGCAGTCACATGCCCGTAAAAATAAGCGCCGTTCTGAGTGGAAAAAGATAGAATCACCCGGGCTGGTGGCATGTCCCCAATGTCATGATCTCATGCTGCCGCACCGTGCTTGTTTAAGTTGTGGTTTTTACAAGGGCAAGAATGTCATGTAATATATCAGGATCATGAGTGACAAAAAAGTAAGCCATAGCCTTTCTGGGCTAGAGTCTTACTTTTTGTTTTTAGAGACCTTTTTGAATGCATTCAGTCGGCAGACATTTGGATGGGCCTAGCCTTTCTGGAAGCATCTGTTCAAGGGCTGATATCTCACTTGGAGGAGGAATAATTGATGAAAATTGCTCTTGATGTTATGGGTGGGGATCACGCTCCTCATGAGATGGTAAGTGGGGCCCTCTTATTTTCCGCCACTTCCCCAACTGAAGTCCTTTTGGTAGGACAGGAAGATGTTGTCGCCAAGGAACTGGAAGGTCACGAATATGATCCCGCCAGAATCAAGATAGTCAATGCCTCGCAGGTGATGGGAATGGACGAACCAGTTACCGCTTTGCGCAAGAAACAGGATTCGTCAATAGTAGTTGCTACCCGACTGGTTAAGGAAGGAAAAGCTGATGCTATCGTTTCCTGTGGCAGCACCGCCGCCCAGATGGCTGCAGCCACGCTGATATTGGGCAGGATCGAAGGCATTGAGCGTCCGCCTATCGTGGCTATGCTGCCGGGCTTGCAGGGAAAGAATGTCCTTCTCCTGGACGTGGGGGCCAATGTGGACTGTAAACCGTCCCAGCTGGTGCAATTTGCGCGCGTCGGCAGAGTTTATTCTTCTATACTGACAGGCAATGAGAACCCCCGGGTCGGCCTGCTTAATAATGGTGAGGAAGAGGGCAAAGGAAACAGCCTGAGCCTGGAAACACATGCCCTGCTGAAGACCAGTCCGGAACTGAATTTCGTTGGCAACATTGAAGGCCGTGACTTGTTCTTTGGGAAATGTGATGTGGCTGTATGTGATGGTTTTGTCGGAAATCTTATCCTGAAGAGCCTGGAGGGATTGGCGATGCTGATAGGAGCCGCCTGCCAGCAGGAACTGGGGCAAATGCCTAAGTTTTTCCAACAATTCGACCACAGTAAAGCGGGTGGAGCTCCCTTATTAGGGATCAAGGGTGTAAGCGTTGTCTGCCATGGCAGTTCCAAACGGGCTGCGGTCTGTAACGGAATCCGTATCGCTGAACAATGCGCCCGTAGGGATATGGTAGGGGCCCAAATGCTAGCATTGCAGGGGACTCTATAATATAATTATTAATAATGATCCAGGAGATGTTAAGGTGCATAAGATGCTTCAGATTGCCAGAAAAATACTGGCGGAGCAAATAAATATGCCTGTTGAAACAGTGACATCAGAAATACCATTTTCCGAACTTGGAGTCGATTCCGTGGATGTGGTTGAGGTGGTCATGACTCTGGAAGATATTTACGATGTGGAATTTCCAGAGGATGATTTGGGTTATTATCCTAATCTGGATGCCCTCATCGCAACCCTGTATGCCTACATGCAAGAGGTGAAAAAATGAGCAGCCGGATATCTGCTCATTCATTTTTGGTTGAACAACAGATTCCCTTTCACGATGAGGAGCTCATGAGCACTGCTCTCATTCATCCCTCCTATGCACAGGAGAGAAGCGAACTGAGCAACAACCAGCGCCTGGAATTTTTAGGGGATGCCGTATTAGATTTTGTAGTGGCCGAATATTTATATCAACACTACACGAACAAAGCTGAAGGTGACCTGACCCAGATCAGAGCCCGGGTGGTGTGTGAAAAGGCCCTGGTAGGTATGGCCAACCGAATGGATATCGGCAGGTATTTGATGCTCGGGAGAGGTGAAGATATGTCCGGCGGGCGCAGCCGCAAGTCCATTCTGGCTGATACGGTTGAAGCTGTGATCGGGGCTATTTATCTTGACCAGGGCTTGGAATTTGCCCGCGAGTTTATCTTGAAATACCTGGAACCAGTCATAGTCGAGACTGTACAAGGCGATTACCAGGACTACAAGTCCAGGCTGCAAGAGTTGGTTCAAGCCCGCAGCCGGGACAACGTGCATTATAAAATCATCTCCGAGAGCGGGCCAGCCCATGCCAGGCATTTCATTGCAGGGGTATATTTTCAAAATGAACTCCTGGCCAGCGGTCAAGGCAGGAGCAAAAAGGAGGCCGAGCAGCACGCGGCCGGGCAAGCCTTGGAAAATGGACTTATTCTGCAGCGCCTTAAATAATCATGAAAAAATATATTATTCCTATTTTCATACCACATATGGGATGCCCGTATGACTGTATTTATTGTAATCAGAAGACGATTGCTGCCCAACAGGATGTGCCTTCTCCTGCCCAAACGATTGATATCATCGCAAGTTATCTGCACACCATGCCACCTGCTGATTCAGTGGAGGTGGCTTTTTTTGGGGGTAGTTTTACGGCCCTTGACCTTGATTTGCAGAAGCGATATCTGGAAGCGGTCCAGCCTTTCTGTGCGGGGGGCAGAGTGACCGGGATTCGTGTTTCTACCCGCCCTGATTATATTGATGCTCATAGACTGGAATTGCTGGCAGCCTACCAGGTGAAAACGGTAGAATTGGGCGTGCAATCTTTGAGCAGACGCGTACTAAAGGCCTCTTTGCGTCATTACACCCCGGAAGATGTAGTCAGGAGTTCAAACCTTGTCAAAAGCTATCGCATGGATTTGGGAATACAGCTCATGATTGGCCTTCCTGGAGACAGCTATCAACAAGATATGGAAACGGCCCGCCAGGTGGTCCATCTTCGACCCCAGGCGGTAAGAATCTATCCGACCCTGGTGATTGCCGGTACGGCCCTGGCCCAGATCTGGCAGCAGGGTGAGTACATACCTCTGGAATTAGCTGAAGCAGTAAAGACCTGCCGTGATATGTACATACAATTTCAGCATGAAGACATTAAGGTGATCAGGATGGGACTTTACCCTGGGGAAGAGCTCCGCCGGGCCGGCAATATGTTGGCTGGTCCCTTTCACCCCAGTTTCGGAGAACTGGTTGAACAGGAAATATTCAAAGAGCAAGCCCAGCAAGCGATTACCAGCTTCAGGAAGCAGGCCGGGATAATTACACACCTCGACTTGTACGTGGACCGCAGGGATGTTTCCAAAATGAGTGGTCCCAAACGATGGATCATCACTGGCTTATGCGGGGAATTAGGGCTGGAAAACCTGAAGATAAGGACTTTGCCTGGCATGGGACGCGATTGGATAGGAGTGAGCCGATCCGGGACCAGGCAGGTGGAATTGATGCTGACCCGCAAAGAATTTCTATCGGGATTCCTACCCAGCATCATCGCTGGTTGGGTCCCAGGGGAGGAACAAGGTGAATCTTAAAAGACTGGAAATAAAAGGGTTCAAGACCTTTGCCGACCATACTGAGCTCGATTTCCATCCCGGGATAAATATTATTGTGGGGCCCAACGGATGCGGAAAAAGCAACATAGTGGATGCTATCCGGTGGGTGATGGGGGAGGCTAATGTCCGGGCTCTGCGGGGACATAGAAATGAGGATGTCATTTTCAGTGGTACTGACAAGCACAGAGCGCTGGGGATGGCCCAGGTGGAGATGACAGTCGACAATAATGACGGCAGCCTTCCGTTGGACTACACTGAAATTTGCATCAGCCGCAAAATGTTCCGTTCCGGAGAAAGCGAGTTTTATCTAAATAAGTCCCGGGTAAGGATGAAAGATATAGTCCGTCTTTATACTGACACCGGTTTAGGTAAAAAAGGTTACTCAATTATTAGCCAGGGTGAGCTGGAGCGGGTGCTTAACGGACAGCCTTTTGACCGCCGGCTGATGCTGGAAGAAGCGGCTGGGACCATCCGCTACAGGCAGCAAAGGGAAGAGGTGGAACAGCGCATCTTGCAGACCAGCCAGGACCTGCTC
>CAZYGL010000065.1:0-1145 GCA_964647335.1 uncultured Syntrophomonas sp.
TTTTTCTTTACCGGAGGCTTGACGGCGTCTCCTGATACAGTCATCACCCTGGACGGACGTCCGCTTGCGTTTGATGTCCCTCCCCGTTTCGAAAACGGCACTGCCCTGGTTCCTGTCCGGGCTATATTTGAGGCCCTGGGGGCTTCGGTTTCATGGGATGAAGCTGCTCAGAAGGTCACCGCGGTAAAAGGCACTACTGAGGTGATCCTCACCGTCGGTGAAAATACCGCCTACCGGAATGGCGCCAGCATAACCCTGAGCACCCCTGCGCAGGTGGTTGACGACAGGACCCTTGTTCCGCTCAGGTTTGTGAGTGAGGCCTTCGGAGCCCAGGTGAGCTGGAACCAGGAAAAACAGGAAATTGCCATAAAGTCACCAGGCCAAGCCACCGGATCAGCACCAGCAGTACCTGGTCAGTCGGTTCCCCAGGCCACACCGGAAAAGCCGGCTGCACCTGCCGCACCTGCACCCCCAGCTAAAGCCCCCGGGTTTGGCAATGGTCAGCTGTGGATATGGATTTTGGGTGGGTTTCTGATTTTGATCGGGGCTTTGTCGGGAGCGAGATTCGTGGGGCGCTTCAAGAGCAAGAAGATTGAGGAACCTATTAGAACGGGGGATCCGATCGAAGACCGATACCAGGAAGGCTTGCGGGCTATAGAGCAGGAGAGGTGGACTGATGCCAATTCGGCCCTGGTGTCCCTGTCCCTGGATAAGTACAAGGATGCGGAGGCCCTCTGGAATTATGCGGTAGCCCGGGAACAGTACACCGAGTCCAAGAAGATCGAAGCGGATGACCCCTACTGGTCAGCCTATATGGCGGATTACTGCTGTCGCAACATACCAGATGATTATGAAGGGGTTTTCAAAGAAAAAATTATGGCCTTTAAAATCTTGTGCAAAACAAATCTTGCGGAAATGGAAACTGACCCCGTAGCCCAGATGAAACACGCCAATGCCCAGGAAAGAAACAAGCAACTGCCGCCCAGCGAGGAACGGACAAGAACCAACGAAGCGGAGGCAGAGGATTGAGTTCCTGGCTAATATGTTTGAGAAACTGAGGCACAGCGATGTTACCCTGGTTTACGCGTCTAAAGATGAACAGTATAATCAAGCGGTCATATTGAAGTAATGGCTTTAAAAAAACA
>CAZYGL010000065.1:1155-7452 GCA_964647335.1 uncultured Syntrophomonas sp.
GATGAAACACGCCAATGCCCAGGAAAGAAAACTCCTGCCACCCAACGGATCTGGGGCGAGCCAGAGCGATACTACTTCCCCGAATGAATCCCTGCCGCAAGACCAATAGAAAATTATTGGAGATCTGAGAAAGAGAAGAGCAGTAAAAAGCCCGCCTGACAGCGGGTTTTACACACCGGAGAAATATGGATTGGCATCAGCCGTTCATATCAGAAATTTTATCACATAGTTGACCCCGATAGCGACCAGGGCAGAGGAAGGGATGGTAACCACCCAGGCTATCAAAATCTGCCTGGCGATATTCCAGCGGACACCCTTAAGGCGTTTGGCAGCTCCGACCCCCATGATCGAGGATGAGACCACATGGGTAGTGCTGACCGGAGCGCCCAGCAGACTGGCACCCCAGATGATGGCCGAGGCGCTGAAATCCGCGGCAAATCCATTGATGGGCTCGATGCGAAAGATCTTGCCGCCCATGGTCCGTATAATTTTCCAGCCTCCAAAGGCAGTACCCGAGGCCATGGCGATGGCACAACTGGCCTTAACCCAGAATGGCACCGTAAATGTGGTGAGCAGCCCCGCACTGAACAGGGTCAGGGTAATGATCCCCATGGATTTCTGGGCATCGTTGGAGCCATGAGCGAATGAGGCCATGCAGGCAGATAAGATTTGCAGTTTGCGGAAGTTGTTATTCACCCGCGCGGGCGCTGATCCGGAAAAAAGCCAAAACAAAAGGAGCATGATCAAGCTGCCCAAGATCAGACCCAAAATGGGGGACAGGATAAGACCAGCCAGGATCTTGCCGAATCCTTGCCAGTTGACCTGCTGGAATCCGAATGAACCGATGACGGCCCCGGTCAATCCGCCTATCAGGGCATGGGATGAACTGCTGGGGATGCCGTACAACCAGGTGAAAAGGTTCCAAAAGATGGCCCCAATGAGTGCAGCGATCAGAACATCTGGGGTGACTACCTCCGGGGCTACGATCCCTTTGCCTATAGTGGCGGCCACCGCTGTACCGCTCAAGGCTCCCACAAAATTGAGAGTAGCTGCGATAAGGATGGCATTTCGCGGCGAGAGCGCTTTGGTGGAGATGGAAGTGGCAATCGCATTGGCGGTATCATGGAACCCATTGATATAATCAAAAACCAAAGCCAGGGCTACAATAATAACAATCAGATACATGCTGTCCATATTTTCTTTTATCACCTCCTTTTTCATCTTCCTTATTAATAATTATACCAAGGCAATGTTAAGTTAATGTAAAGTCAATGTTAAGAAGAGGTTAACTTTGTCGTTATACACAGCTGGAATTAGATTGGTTTGCAGGTGGCGCTGGGCCAGCGGACAGGCCACCGGGGCCGGATTGAAAGGAGGACAACATGAAAGTAGTCTACCACGAAGATTTCAACCAGGTTTACACATCCGATCCAGCCGCGGCTGCGGGAAGAATTCAGGCAGTCATCACAGCTCTCGAAGGCAAGGTGACCTTCATCCAACCGGAACCAGCCACTAGGGATGACATTCTCCAGGTACACACCGAAGAACACGTAAAATCAGTGGAACGCAGGGGCATCTATTCGATAGCCGCCCTGGCCGCCGGCGGAGCTATAAAGGCGGCGGAAATCGGGCTGAGTGAGCCGTGCTTCGCCCTGATCAGACCGCCGGGGCACCATGCTTCAGCCGAAAGCGCCTGGGGTTTCTGCTATTTCAACAACATGGCCATCGCCCTGGAGAAACTGAAAAACCAGGGCAAGGTAAAAAAAGCCTTCGTCCTGGATTTCGACCTTCATTTTGGGGATGGCAATGTCAATATCCTAAGCAGCAAGGGTTATGTAACCATTTTGAATCCCGCCTCCACCCGCAACCGCCAGGAATACCTGGCCACAGTGGAAAAAGCCCTGGCCTTAACCGATGCCGACATGATCGCAGCTTCAGCAGGATTCGACAACCATGAAGATGACTGGGGAGGTCTTTTGCACACCGAGGATTACACCCTTATGGCCAGACTGATGCGTGGAGCCGCCCAGCGCAACCGGGGCGGATGCTTCGGGATATTGGAGGGCGGCTATAATCACCGGGTCCTGGGCCAAAATGTCCTGGCTTTTGTGCAAGGCCTGCAAGGGAAATGATTGACAAAATCGAGCCGAGTAGATATATTAGTTTATAATTTCAAATATCAAAGGCATTGACGGAGAGAGTACGTTTCAGCCGAAAGTCGCAGCGAGCCGGGGATGGTGCAAGCCGGTACCGTTAGTCTGAAACCGAAAATCACTCCCGAGCTGCGGACCGAACGATTGATCCAGTAGGCTCCGACGGCTTTCCCCCGTAACCGGGAACGCATATGATGGTATGTTGATATTAACGGGTGGTACAGCGAATGTCTTTATGGCTTTCGTCCCTTTAGGGGACGGAAGCTTTTTTGCTTAGTGGGTCGTGGAGTGGCAATCCTGGCCATGGGCCGGGCGATGACGACGAGAGAAGAAATGAGTGGAGGAAAAGAGCAATGGCTTTAAATGACATGGTAGAAATCCGCTGGCATGGCCGGGGCGGACAGGGAGCCAAGATGGCTTGCCTGCTGTTGGCGGATGTTGCTGCAGAGCAGGGCAAATTCGTGCAGGGCTTCCCCGAATACGGGCCCGAGCGCATGGGAGCCCCGATCACCGCCTATAACCGGATCAGTGCTGAGCGCTGCACCATCCATTCCAACATATACTATCCCGATTATGTGGTGGTAGTGGATGAAACCCTCTTGGACAGTGTGGATGTGACCAGCGGGCTTAAGGAAGGTGGGGCAGTTATCGTCAATACCCGGCATAGCCCCCAGGAGCTGCGCCCGAAGCTTAGAGGCTGGAACGGGAAAATATGCACCATCGATGCCAGAAGAATTTCGGAGGAGATTTTGGGCACCAATTTCCCCAATACCCCGATGCTGGCTGCGACGGTAAAAGTCAGCGGCGTGCTGGATGCCGCCGAATTCCTGGCCCATATTGAAGAATCGTTTGCGCACAAATTCGCGGCCAAGCCCCAGGTGATCCAGGGCAACATGGCAACACTCAGGAAATCGATGGAGGAGGTGCAGGTAGGATGATCCAGGCGAAAGATATCAATGAACATACCCCCTGGCAGGATCTGACCCCGGGAGGAGAGATCTACGAACCGGGAACGGCGCGGTCCTTCAACACCGGCACCTGGAGGACCAACACACCCGTGTTTCACCAGGAAGCCTGCAAAAATTGCATGCTCTGCGTCCCATTCTGCCCGGACATGGCTATTCCGGTCAAGGACGGCAAGCGTTTGGATTTTGACTATGTGCACTGCAAGGGCTGCGGCATCTGCGAAAACGTTTGCCCATTCCCGGCGATCACCATGGTGGCTGGAGGTGAAGCCAGATGAAGAGCCGCCTGTCCGGCAATGAAGCCGTAGCTTACGCTATGAAACAGATAGATCCCGATGTGATGGGGGCCTTCCCCATCACACCATCCACTGAGATCCCTGAGTACTTCGCCCAATATGTGGCAGATGGCCAGGTCAATACCGAATACGTAACCGTGGAGTCCGAGCACAGTTCAATGTCGGTGTGCATCGCTGCCCAGGCAGCCGGGGCCAGGGCGGTAAGCGCCACCTCATCCTGCGGGCTGGCCCTGATGTACGAGTTATTGTACGTGGCGGCTTCCGACCGGCTGCCCATCACCCTGGCCTGTGTAAACCGTGCTCTTTCCGGCCCCATCAATATCAATGCCGATCACTCGGACTCGATGGGGGCCCGTGATTCCGGCTGGATTCAGATTTATGCCGAAAACAACCAGGAAGCCTATGATAATTTCGTGATGGCCATGCCCATCGGCGAGGCTCCGCAGGTGCGTTTGCCGGTGATGACCTGTATGGACGGATTCATAACCAGCCATGCGGTGGAGAATATCGAGCTCCTGGAGACTGAGGCGGTGCGAAACTTCGTCGGGGAATACGAGCCCCTGCATTATTTGCTGAAAAAAGAAAACCCGCTGGCGGTAGGACCCTACGATATCAGTGCTTATTACATGGAGCACAAAGTCCTGCAGGCTGAAGCCATGAAAGCTGCCAAGGCCCGCATCCTGGAAGTGGCGGCAGATTTCGCCAGGATTTCGGGCCGCAATTACGGCCTGTTTGAAGCCTACAGGATGGAGGATGCGGAACTGGCCCTGGTCCTGATCGGCTCCAGTGCCGGAACTGCCAAAGCAGCAGTCGATAAACTGCGGGAAGATGGAGTGAAAGCCGGACTGGTTAAGATCAGGGTGTTCCGTCCCTTCCCAGGGGAGGAACTGGCCCAGGTCCTAGCCCATACCCGTGCGGTAGCTGTCATGGACAAGTCGGAGGGTTTCTCCGCCCAGGGAGGCCCCATATTCTCTGAGACCCGCAGTGCTTTGTATGACCTCAAGGAACGACCTTACTTGATCAATATCGTTTACGGTCTGGGCGGCCGCGATGTTAAGACTGAAGATATAACCAAAGTGTTCGGCCGGCTGGCTCAAATCGCGGCTACCGGCGAAATAGGCCCGGTATATTCCCACCTGGGACAGCGCTCTAAGGAGGAAACAGTATGAGCACCGTATATAATCTGAAAAAAGAAGTAGAAAAACCGGTCCGTATGACCGGCGGGCACCGGCTCTGCGCAGGCTGCGGCGCAGGGGTAGTGGTGTCCGGGGTACTGAGGGCCCTGGATAAGGAGGACCGGGCAGTAGTGGTCAATGCCACCAGTTGCCTCGAGGTCTCCACCTTCATGTATCCCTATACTGCCTACATGGACAGCTATATCCATTCAGCTTTCGAGAATTCCGCCGCCACTTGTTCCGGGGTGGAAGCGGCTTACAACGCCTTGAAGCGCCGCGGCAAGGTGGAGGGCAATGTCAAGTTCATCACCTTTGCAGGTGACGGAGGAACTTATGATATAGGTTTTCAATCCCTGTCCGGCGCAATGGAGCGCGGTCATGATATGGTATATGTCTGCTATGACAACGAAGCTTACATGAATACCGGGATCCAGCGCTCATCATCGACCCCGATTTTTACCCGCACTACGACAACGCCGGTAGGTTCTGTGGCCCAGGGCAAAAAACAGAACAAAAAGGACCTGGCTGAGATCCTGGTGGCCCACAACATCCCCTATGTGGCCCAGACTGCACCCTTGGGAAATTTCAAGGACCTGCACACCAAAGCCTATAATGCCATCTATACCGAGGGGCCGTGCTTCCTGAACGTATTGGCCCCCTGTCCGCGGGGATGGGACTACCCTATGGCCCAGCTGGCCCAGATCACCAGGCTGGCGGTAGATACATGTGTCTGGCCCCTTTTCGAAGTGGTGGAGGGGGTTTGGCGCCTCAGCTATGCCCCGAAGAAAAAGCTGCCGGTGGCAGATTTCCTGCGCCCCCAGGGCAGGTTCCGGCACATGTTCGAAAGCGGCAATGAGTGGATGATCGAAGCAGCCCAGGCTTTTGTGGATCAGAAATGGGATCGATTGCTGGAACGCACCGGCGCTTGATCCTGAAGTGAGACAGGAGAACAAATCCTAAAAATGTGTTATGATCACTCTTAACAAGGAGGTTTTGCTTGTGGATGAGACTATTTTCACCAATGAGGTCATCCTTGCTTGGCTTAAGTATTTTTCCGACCATGTGGACATCAATCTCGCCACCTTGAAGATGCTTGATATCACCGGCAGGAATAAGAATTTGATCCCGGCAGTGATGAGCAACCGGGCAGTGCTGGTCTTCACGGATGCGGGGCACCCCGACATATTTTACGACATGTGGAGTGCCGACCTGGGGGACTGTGTTATATGGTATAACGAGGGCTCAGATCCAGCAGGCCCCATGAAGCATGACAAAGTAGCCGACATGATCAATCGCGGCATCAATGCTTCTGCCGCAATGCTGATCCTGAATCCCGGTGCGGTCACCAATTACCAGGTGGGGATCGACAACAGCCGTTTTTCGCCGGGATCGGTACAGTATGTGTGCCGCGAGGTGCGGGCGGTAATAATGAACAAACTCAATCTGGGCGATCAGGACAACATTTGCATCATCTCCGGGGAAAGCATTGCGGTGGAGGCCGCCATGATAGCAGCGGAAGGCAGTGTTATCGCGGTGGAATATGACCGCCGGGATCGGACTACTATGCAATGCAACATAGACAAATTCGGATTGAACAATGTGATAATCGTGGAGTCGCTGGAAGGCGGCATCCTGGACGGTCTGCCGGTGCCGGATATAGCTTTTATAGTCGGTTCATCCCGGATCGACCGGGAAATAAAGAGCCTTC
>CAZYGL010000066.1:0-7449 GCA_964647335.1 uncultured Syntrophomonas sp.
AGGTGCGGGGCATGTATGCCGGGGACCGCTCCCGCAAAGAAAACCTGGTCAACTACGGGTTCCGGCTGCCCTCGGCCCTGGACAACCGGCCCCTGACTTTCAAGGAGTTCGACCAGCGCATCAATCAGGTTATCTATGTTTCGGCCACACCTGGGGATTATGAGCTGGAGAAGAGTGTGCAGGTAGCCGACCAGGTGATCCGCCCCACCGGCCTGCTGGACCCGGAAATCGAAGTGCGCCCAACTCGAGACCAGATCGATGATCTCATGGAGGAAATACATGACCGGGTAGCCCGGGGATACCGGGTGCTGGTCACCACCCTGACCAAAAGGATGGCTGAAGATCTGTGCGATTATTTCGCTGATGCCGGGATCAAGGTGCGTTACATGCATTCCGACATCGAGGCCCTGGAGCGCATGGAGATACTGCGGGAACTGCGCAGCGGGGTGTTCGATGTCCTGATTGGAATCAACCTGCTCCGGGAAGGGCTGGATCTGCCCGAGGTAGCCCTGGTAGCTATCCTGGATGCCGACAAGGAGGGATTCCTGCGGTCGGGACGATCGCTCATCCAAACCATCGGCCGGGCAGCCCGCAATGCAGAAGGCAAGGTTATCATGTATGCTGACCGGATCACTCCTTCGATGCAGCAGGCCATAGATGAGACCGATCGCCGCCGGGCCAAGCAGATGGCCCACAACCAGCTCCATGGCATCACCCCGGAGAGCATCAAGAAAGCGGTACATGCCTCGATAGAAGCGACGGTGGCGGAAGAACTCCACAACTACCAGGCCTCTACATTTGCGGGCCTCAACAAAGAGGAACGGACACGGTTGGCTCTCGAAATGGAGCAGGAGATGCGGCGGGCCGCGGAAGCCCTGGAATTTGAGAGGGCTGCGGGGTTGCGGGATATGATCCGGGAATTGCTGAATCCCCCGGTCAAGAAGAAAAAACGCCGCTAGAAAAATCAAGGAAGGTAAACATGAGAGATTACATTATCGTCAAAGGTGCCAGGGAGCACAACCTTAAGAATATAGATGTGACCATCCCCCGGGACAAATTGGTGGTTTTCACCGGGGTTTCAGGTTCAGGCAAGTCCAGCCTGGCTTTCGATACTATATACAACGAGGGACAGCGCCGTTATGTGGAATCCCTTTCCACCTATGCCCGCCAATTCCTGGGTCAGATGGACAAGCCCGATGTGGACCATATAGAGGGGCTGTCCCCGTCTATCTCCATCGACCAGAAGACCACCTCCCATAATCCGCGCTCGACGGTGGGAACTGTGACCGAGATCTATGATTATCTGCGCTTGCTCTTCGCCCGGGTAGGAAGGCCCCATTGCCCCAAATGCCACTTGCCCATCCGCCGCCAGACTATAGATCAGGTTGTGGATACGGTCAAAGGGCTGCCGGAAGGCACCCGGATCAAAATCCTGGCACCCATAATAAAAGGGCAAAAGGGAGAACACCAGAAAACCCTGCAGAACCTGTTCAAGGATGGGTTTACCCGGGTGTTGGTGGATGGATACGAATACACGGCCGACGAAGAAATCGCGTTGGCCAAGAACAAGAAACATGACATAAGCGCGGTGGTAGATCGGCTGGTGGTCAAGGCAGATATGAGAAGCCGCCTGGCCGAGTCACTGGAACTGGCTTTCGAGCTCAGCGAAGGCCTGGTCGTAGTGCAGGTCCTCAGTGATGACGGGGAGGAGGAACTCCTTTTCAGCCGTGATTTCGCATGCCCGGACTGCGGTTTCAGCCTGCCTGAACTTAGCCCGCGCATGTTTTCATTCAACAGCCCTTTCGGAGCCTGCCCTGAATGTGACGGGCTGGGGGAAAAACGCGAATTTGATCCGGACCTGGTCCTGGACCGGGATCTCACCTTGGAGGAGGGAGCGGTTATTCCCTGGGCAATCAGTTCACACAACTACTTCCGCCAGATCCTGGTGGGCATGAGTGAGAAATACGCCATTCCCATGGACAAACCCTTGAAAGACCTGTCGCCCCGGCAAATCGACCTGATCCTTTACGGCAACAAGGGTGAGCAGTTCAAGATCAACTACACCAATTCCTACGGGGAAACCGGATCTTTCTATACCCGCTTCGAGGGGGTCATCAATACCCTGAGGCGGCGCTACCAGGAGACCAAGTCAGATCTGGCCCGGGAAGAGATGGAAAAATATATGACCATTTCCCTCTGCCCCGCTTGCCAGGGCCAGCGTTTGCGGCCCGAAATTTTAGCGGTTCTGCTGGGGGGCAAATCCATCGCCGCCCTAACTTCCTTGTCGGTCTGCGATACCAGGGATTTTCTCACCGCTTTGCAGTTGGAAGAAAGGGAAGCTATTATAGGACGGCAGGTAATCAAAGAGATTTTGCAGCGCCTGCACTTCCTGATCGATGTGGGCCTTGACTACCTGACCATGGACCGGGCAGCAGGCAGCCTGTCAGGCGGCGAGGCCCAGCGCATCAGGCTGGCCACCCAGGTGGGATCCAGCCTGGTGGGAGTATTGTATGTTCTGGATGAACCCAGTATCGGGCTCCATGCCCGTGACACCAAGCGCTTGCTGAACACCCTCAAGAGACTTCGTGATCTGGGCAATACAGTGATAGTGGTGGAACATGACGAAGAGACCATCAAGACCGCTGACTTCATCGTCGACATCGGACCAGGCGCCGGAATCCGCGGCGGGGAAGTCGTAGCCTCAGGCGGCATAGAGGACATCATAGCGGCAGGGAGATCACTGACCGGCAAGTATCTTTCCGGAGCCCGCTCCATTGAGGTGCCAGCCTTGCGCAGACCAGGTAATGGGCGCTGGTTGGTGATAAAAGGAGCCCGGGAGCACAACCTGCAGGACTTAACTGTCAGGATCCCCCTGGGGCAGATGGTAGTCATAACCGGGGTTTCCGGTTCGGGTAAGAGCACATTGGTGGAGGATATCATCTACCCGGCCATGATGAAGAAATTCCACAACAGCCGCTATAGGATCGGAGCTCATGAAGCCATCGAGGGATATGAAAACCTGGATAAGGTCATCAATATCGACCAGTCCCCCATCGGGCGCACTCCGCGCTCCAATCCGGCCACCTACACCGGGGCTTTCGACACCATCCGCGAGCTTTTCGCCGAAACCGCGGAAGCCCGCATGCGAGGCTATAAGCCCGGCCGGTTCAGTTTCAATGTGCGGGGGGGACGCTGTGAGTCCTGTGCCGGTGACGGGATCATCAAGATCGAGATGCATTTCCTGCCCGATGTGTACATCCCTTGCGAGGTGTGCAAAGGCAAGCGCTATAATCGCGAGACCCTGGAAGTTAAGTACAAGGGCAAGACCATCTCCGATATCTTGTCGATGACAGTGGATGAAGGGGTTGAATTCTTCAGTTCAATCACCAGGATCGAGCGTAAATTGAAAGTCCTCCAGGATGTGGGACTAGGGTATATACAGCTGGGCCAACCAGCACCTACCTTGTCCGGGGGCGAGGCCCAGCGGGTCAAATTGTCCACGGAACTCTCCAAACGCTCCATGGGCCGCACCCTATATATACTGGACGAACCGACCACCGGTTTGCATAAAGAAGATGTGCTGCATCTCCTGGGGGTATTGAACCGCCTGGTAGATGCCGGCAATTCGGTAATTATCATCGAACACAACCTGGATGTGATCAAATCTGCTGACTATATAATAGACCTGGGCCCGGAAGGCGGAAATGAGGGCGGGCGGATAATAGCGGAGGGGACCCCGGAAGCAGTCGCCCGCATACCCCAATCCTACACCGGCCAATACCTGCAAAAGGTGCTATAATGCAGGTGGATCCAGGGCATGAGCTGAGTACACCGCTGAAACCAAATTTTATTTTTAGATAATCGAGGACTGATATCAGGTGAAATCGCGCCTGCAAAATGTTCCCCTTAAACCAGGGGTCTACATGTACAAGGATAAGGAAGGCCGCATCATCTACGTTGGCAAAGCCAGGCAACTGCGTCAGCGTATGCGTTCCTATTTTCAGGCACCCGGGGGCATGCACCCCAAGGTGCGAGCCATGATGAGCCGGGTGGCTGATTTCGACTACATTGTGACTGCCAGCGAAGTGGAGGCCCTGATCCTGGAGAGTAACCTGGTCAAGGCTTATCAGCCGCGCTATAATATCGACCTGCGCGACGACAAGAGTTTCCCTTACCTGAAATTGACCGATGAGGTCTTCCCACGGCTTTGCATCGTACGGGAGAAAAAAGACCATACTTCTCGCTATTTCGGACCCTATACCGATGTAGGTTCACTGCGGGAGACCATCCGACTCCTCACCACGCTTTTTCCGCTGCGCACCTGCAAAAACATGAAGAACAGCCAGCGTGCCTGCCTGAATCATGATATGGGCAAGTGCCTGGCACCCTGCCAGGGCAAGGTGGACAGGGCTGCCTATGGAATCATGGTTAAGAGCATCGTGGATTTTTTGGAAGGCAATACTCAAGAGCTGAGTGCCAGGCTGGCAGAGGAAATGCAGGAAGCGGCGGCCAAACTGGAATTTGAACGCGCAGCCCGTCTGCGGGATCAGCTGGCTGCCATCCAGGTATTGCGGGAGAGGCAGCAGGTCAGCCTGGAGCGTCCCTATGACCTGGATATAATAGGCACCTGGGGTGATGAGAATGACGGCGTGGTGCAGGTTTTCAAATTGCGGGGGGGCAAAATTACAGGTAAGGACACTTACTGGCTAAAACCGGCCATAATAGAAGAGGCAGGCGAAATATTGGCCTTCTTCCTCAAACAGTATTACCGCGATAACCATGATATACCTTCAGAGCTCCTGGTCAGTCAGCTCCCGGCGGATGCTCTGCTTATCCAGACCTGGCTGGGATCAAGTTCCGGCACCCGCACCCGCATCTGGACTCCCACCCGGGGTGAGAAACGCCGGCTCCTGGAGATGGTTATGGAAAACGCGCGCCTGCTCTGGGAAGAACGCCAGCAAGCAGCCGACCGGGGAAAGCACATGCTCACCAGCCTGGCTCAAAGCCTGGACCTGGAAGTAGTTCCAGCCCGGATCGAATGTTATGACATATCCCATCTGGGTGGGGAAGAAACGGTGGCTGCAATGGTAGTGGTCAGCGATGGAAAACCCGACCGCAAGGCTTATCGCCGCTTCAAGATGAGAGTGGCTCAAAATGACGATTATGCTTCCATGAGTGAGGTCCTGAAGCGCCGTTTCCAGGAAGCCCGCCAGGGCAATGCCGCTTTTCTGCCCGAGCCGGATCTGATCCTGGTGGACGGGGGGCTGGGACAGGTCAATGCGGCGCGGTCGATCCTGGACGAACTTAAAATCGATATCCCGGTTTTCGGTCTGGCCAAAAAGAGAGAGGAATTGTTCCGGCCCGGATCCAGCCAGCCCATCATCCTGCCCCGCACACATGAAGGGCTTAAACTGCTGCAGCGGCTCAGGGACGAGGCGCATCGCTTCGCGGTTACCTATAACCGGCAGCGCAGGGGGAAAAAAGTGACCTCCTCCGCGCTGGATGACATTCCTGGGATCGGGATCAAGCGCAAACAATCCCTGTTGCTCCATTTCGGCTCAGTTGCCCGCATAAAGAGCGCTTCGCGGGAGGAGTTGGAGCAGGTTCCGGGGCTCAACCGCACAGTCGCGGAGAGGATATATGACTATTTACATCCCCGCCTGTAAGCCAATCCCCGGGCCCTGGTGAAAAAAACCAGCCTTTTGTCGGAAATGAATCGCAATTAACGGGAAAATTGCTTATTATTATATTTAAGAGATAAACAAGCAGAATATCCATATTTAAGCTAGGAAAGGAGGGAGCGTTGATGCCGGGTTGGACCTTGCGCTGGTTACTCAATATTCTGGCTATTTTTTTGACTGCCGCCCTTTTATCCGGATTTGAGGTGACCATTTGGGGAGCTATTGTCGGATCGATAGTACTGGGAGTGATAAATGCTATCATCAGACCAGTGCTTATCATACTGACCTTGCCCCTGAATATAATCACCCTGGGTTTATTCACTTTTGTGATCAATGGTGTTATGCTGTGGCTGACCTCCGCTACGGTAAAAGGTTTCGATATCCATGGATTCGGGTGGGCTATACTCACCGCCATCGTCCTGAGCCTTATAAGCCTGTTGATCAGTTTCTTGATAGATGACAGGAACTTCGATTTCCGCTAAAACCGTCTATTTCATCCGCAAGCAAGCCGAGCCACCCTGCTCGGCTTCTTCCACCAGGGGGACCTAATGGCAATAAAACTGGTCGCATTGGACCTGGACGACACATTGCTCGATCCTGATTTGCAGATCTCGGAAACATGCATGCAGGCTATCCGCCAGGTTAAGGAGAAAGGGATCATAGTAACCATCTCCACCGGGCGCATGTATAGCTCAGCCCGGCCGTATGCAATGCAGCTGGGCCTGTCAGTGCCCCTGATAACCTACGAAGGGGCCTTGGTGAAACATTCGCATACCGGAGAAGTCCTCTATGCCCAGCCGGTACCGACTCACTTGGCCCGGGAAGTCATGACCTATTTCAAGACCGCCGGGATACATTTTCATTCATACTATGATGATCGCCTGGTCATGGAAAGATTGACGAGAGAAGGTCAGGCCTATGCCCGGTTGGCCGGGGTCGACCTGGTGATCATGCCTGACCTGCGCAGTGCTTTGGACACCAACCAGGCCATGAAGATCATGGCTATATCTGACCAGGAAACCAGTCTGCTCCGCATGGAACAGGAACTAAGGGTGCGCTACGGCGCGAAGCTGCATATAACCCGTTCCAAAAGGCACTTCCTGGAGGTAATGCATCCTGAAGCCGACAAGTCCAGGGCGCTGCAGGTTATGGCAGAGCATTTCGGGATCGAACGCCAGGAAGTCATGGCTATCGGGGACAGCTACAACGATGTGGAGATGATAGCTTGGGCCGGGATAGGGATTGCCATGGCCAATGCTTTTCCGGTAGTAAAACAAAAAGCTGATTTCATTACCAGTTCCAACCAGGAGGATGGAGTAGCCTTTGCCCTGCAGCGCTTCATCCTGGATAAGGAGCAGGGGCCGGGCCGACCTGCTTGAGCCCGGGCAATTTTGAGAGATGAGGTGAGGACTTTGGCAGCCAAGGTATGGTACAGCCGGTTGGATTCCAAAAAGGTGAGCCTGCTGGACAAGGTGGAAAAACTGCTGAAAAGAGCAGGCCTGGAACAAGCTATAGCTGATCGGGACCTGGTGGCGATCAAGCTCCACTTCGGAGAGCCAGGTAATCTTGCCTACATCAGGCCACCCTACCTGCGCCGGACGGTGGACATGATCAAGAAACTGGGCGGTCGCCCCTTTTTGACCGATGCCAATACACTCTATGTAGGCCAGCGTTCGAATTCGGTGGATCATCTAGAAGCGGCCATACAGAACGGGTTTGATTATGCAGTGGTGGGAGCCCCGCTGATAATTGCCGACGGGCTTACCGG
>CAZYGL010000067.1:0-7439 GCA_964647335.1 uncultured Syntrophomonas sp.
TGTTTTATCCATGGAAAAAGCCCTGCCCTTGGTTATCAAGCGGGCTGAACTGATGCAGCAGGCGGTGCCGCTGGGCAAAGGAGCCATGGCAGCCATAATAGGTCTGGACAGCCAGGCGGTGGAGAGCGCATGCAGGGAAGTGGATGGCATTGTGACCCTGGCCAACTACAACTGCCCCGGACAATATGTGATTTCGGGGGAGAAGGAGGCCGTAGAAAAGGCTGCGGAACTATTGAAGCAACAAGGTGCGAAAACCATGATGCTGGCCATATCGGTGCCTTCACACAGCCCGCTCATGCGGGAATGCTCCCAGGTTCTGGCCCAGGAGATTGCCGGGATTGAATTCCGGGAACCCAGGCTTTCGGGCATAGTCTCCAATGTCAATGCAGCGGAGAATAGCCTCGGCGATATCCCGCGTTTGCTGGCCGAACAACTATACTCCCCGGTTCGCTGGGAACAGAGTATAGTTTATATGCTTCCCAAAATCGACTTTTTTGTGGAAATCGGTCCAGGTTCCAGCCTGAGCGGATTGATCAAAAAGATCGAACGTAATCGGGTCCTGGGTAATGTCGAAAACGACAGATCCCTGCAAAAACTGATGGAGAAGGTGAAAGGTTTATGAGTCAGCCTGTTGCACTGGTTACCGGCAGTTCCCGGGGTATTGGCAAAGCCATTGTGACCCAGTTGGCCCGGGATGGATTCAGAGTCGCGGTGAACTATTACAACAAAATGGATGAAGAACATAATCGGGCCGAAGCCCAGGCGGTTTTGGACGCTATCATCGCTGCTGGTGGAACTGGTATAATATTAGGTGCTGATGTTTCCACGTCTGCTGGAGCCACAGAGCTGGTCGAATCAACTATCAAGCAACTTGGCAGCCTGGAGGTCCTGGTCAATAACGCCGGAATCAACAGGGACCAGTTGCTAATCCGCATCACAGATGAACAATGGCATGAGCTCATTGATACAAATTTATCTTCCGCCTTCTATTGTTCGAAAGCTGCGGTAAAGTTTATGATGAAGAAGAGATACGGCAGGATCATCAACATCTCCTCTGTAGTGGGAATGGCAGGTAATGCCGGGCAAGCCCATTACTCAGCTTCCAAGGCGGGACTGCTGGGTTTCACGTTCTCGGTAGCCAAGGAATACGGACCGCGCGGGATAACAGCCAATGCCGTGGCGCCCGGTTATATTGAAAGTGACATGACTAAAAATCTCCCCCCAGAAACCAGCAGTAAGATGGCTGAACAGATTCCAGCCGGCAGGCTGGGCAAACCTGAAGACGTAGCTGCCCTGGTTGCATTCCTGGCATCACCGGCGGCTGCCTATATAAATGGCCAGGTCATCAGGGTCGATGGCGGTATGTCCATATAATAAATTGTTTATATAAAAAATTGAGGAGGGCTAATAATGTCAGTATTTGAAACCGTAAAAAAGATCATAGTGGAAGTTAAAGACATCAACCCGGATGATATCCAGATGGAGTCCCGCTTCGAAGAGGACTTGGAAGCCGATTCTCTGGACATAGTCGAAATGATCATGCTGCTCGAAGAGGAATTTGAATTCGAAATACCCGAAGAAGTAGCCGAAAAATTGAAAACCGTTAAGGATGTTGTCGATTACATCGAAAAACACACAGCCTAGATATCTTGACAAGAATACTTGAATATGAGGTGAGGTTTTGAAACCACGGAGAGTAGTAATCAGTGGTATGGGTACTATTTGTCCCATTGGTCACAATCTTAAGGATTTCTGGGCTAACCTCCTGGCTGGACAAACCGGGGTAGATATCATTAATCGTTTTGATCCCACTGATTATCCCACCAAGATTGCCGCCCAGGTCAAGGATTTCAACGCTCAGGATTATATGCCCCGTACCGAAGCAAGGCGTATGGACCTGTTTATCCAGTACGCCTGTGCTACTGCCCGTTTGGCCCTGGATGACGCAGGACTAGACATGCAGAAGGTGAACTCCGAACGAGTAGGGGTATTGATCGGGACAGGCATTGGCGGTATCGAAATATTTGAGAAACAATGCCAGGTCCTGCAGAAACGCGGTCCAGGAGGTGTCAGCCCCTTCTTCATCCCCATGCTTATCCCCAACATGGCTTCCGGACACGTATCCATCATGTTTGGGGCGCGCGGGCCCAGCAGCTGCTCGGTTACAGCCTGTGCTACTGCTACCAACTCCATCGGGGATGCATTTAATATGATCAGATACGGTGTTGCAGAGGTAATGATAGCCGGTGGTACCGAAGCCCCGATAACACCTTTGAGTATTGCTGGATTCTGTGCTATGAAAGCACTTTCCACCCGCAACGAGTCACCACAGCAGGCTTGTCGTCCCTTTGACCTGGACCGGGACGGCTTCGTGATGGGTGAGGGTGCAGGGATAGTAATTCTGGAGGAGCTGGAGCATGCCCTAAAACGCGGAGCAAAAATATATGCCGAGCTAGTAGGCTATGGAAGCAGCTCGGACGCATACCACATTGTTCAGCCAGATCCGGAAGGAAACGGCGCCGCGAGAGCTTTACGGATCGCTTTAGGCGATGCCGGGGTTAAGCCTGCTGAGCTTGATTATATGAACGCTCATGGCACCGGCACCCATTATAATGACGCGGTTGAGACCCTGGCCTTGAAGCAGGTTATGGGATCTGATCTCAGCCATCTCGCTGTTACTTCGACAAAATCAGCTACCGGGCACATGCTGGGTTCAGCTGGAGCAATCGAGCTGATCGCCACGGTTCTAGCCTGTAACAATGACCTTATTCCCAGCAATATAAACCTGGATACACCAGATCCTGAATGTGATCTGAACCTGGTCCGGGGTGAAGCCCGGTCAGTGGCAGTCGAAGTGGCAGCATCAGAATCACTGGGCTTTGGCGGTCACAATGCGGCACTTGTCATTCGCAAGTACCGTGAATAGGGGATAAAACATGGATATTTACGAAATAATGAAGGTATTGCCCCATCGTTATCCTTTCTTATTAGTGGACAGAATCCTGGAACTTGAGCCGGGTAAAAGAGCGGTGGGAATTAAGAATCTAACTGTGAACGAACCATGCTTCACCGGTCATTTCCCGGAACATCCCATATTCCCGGGAGTACTGATGGTTGAGGCAATGGCCCAGGTAGGTGCCTGCGCACTGTTCGGCGGGGGCAACTACCGAGGCCAGCTGGGTTTTTTGGCTGGCATCGATAAAGTGCGCATAAGACGCCAGGCCATACCCGGGGACACGCTCCTGATAACTACCGAGGTTGTCAAACTTAAAGGGAGCTTCGGGTGGTTCAAGGGTGAGATCCGGGTGCAGGATAGCCTGGTATGCAGTGCTGAGCTGATGTTTGGAATGGAAAAGCCGTCTCGAAAGGATGAATAGATGTTTAAGCCCTCATTTAAACCTAAGAAAACCTACATAGATCTGTCCGCTGTCAAGAAGACTCCTGTAACCTTCGATACCCGGGAAGGGAATTTTCCTTGTCCCGCCTGTTCGGTATGGTTGTCAGAAGCGGAAAAAATTCAAAACAATGACTTCTGCCCGCGCTGCGGGCATCACTTTGCGGTGGGTGCGTTGGAAAGAATTTATGGGGTCTGTGACGAAAACAGTTTTACTGAATGGGATGCCGGCTTATCGTCCCTTAATCCGCTGGATTTTCCAGACTACGCAGAAAAACTGGCTAAAGCCCGGGAGGAGACCATTTTACTGGAAGCCGTGGTTACCGGCACTGCTGCTATTGGCGGTCATAATGTGGCAATCGGAGCCATGGATGGGCGTTTTATGATGGGCAGCATGGGATCGGTGGTAGGCGAGAAAATATGCCGGGCTATGGAGCGTGCGGCAGAGCAATCCTTGCCATTTATCATCTTCTGTTGTTCAGGCGGAGCGCGGATGCAGGAAGGGATGCTGTCCCTGATGCAGATGGCTAAAACCAGCGCTGCGGTTGGCCGCCTGCACTCAGCCGGATCTTTATATATTTCGATTCTTACCCACCCTACCACAGGCGGGGTCACTGCAAGTTTTGCCTCGCTGGCCGATGTGATTATTGGGGAGCCGGGAGCACTTATCGGCTTCACCGGGCCCCGGGTGATCGAGCAGACTACCGGCCAAAAATTGCCGCCGGATTTTCAGCGGGCTGAATTCCTGCTGCAGCATGGAATGCTGGACCTCATTCAACCCCGGCTGGAAATGCGTTCACTACTGGTACGCCTGTTGAACGTTCACCAAGGAGGCAACCATGACCAGAAATAAATTTGAATTTGAGAGCAATTACCGGCTCCTTGAATCGAAATTGGCAGAGCTTAGGGATCTGTCCGTCACATTGAACTGCGATTTCAGCAACGAAATTGCTAAGGTTGAAAAACGCATCGCGGAGTTAAAAGCGGAAAGGTACAGGCACCTGACCCCCTGGGAGCAAGTGCTGATGTCCCGTGACTTGGAAAGACCCATGACCAGGGATTTTGTAGAGTTGCTGTGTACGGATTTCGTAGAGATGCATGGTGATCGGCTATATGGAGATGATCCAGCGATCGTAGGCGGAATAGCAGTATTCGAAGGGCGGGTAGTGACTGTCATAGGGCACCAAAAAGGTAGGGACACCAAGGCAAATATCATCCATAACTTTGGCATGCCTCGCCCTGAAGGCTATCGTAAAGCCTTCAGACTGCTCAAGCAAGCAGAAAAATTCTCCCGGCCGGTCATTACTTTTATCAACACGCCAGGAGCCGATCCTGGGGTAGGAGCTGAGGAGAGAGGTGAGGCCTGGGCAATATCCCAGCTGTTGATGGGGCTCAGTCAATTGCAGGTACCTGTTATATCGGTTATCACCGGCGAAGGCGGCAGCGGAGGAGCGCTAGCCCTCACCGTAGCTGATCGTATATTAATGTTCAGTAATGCAGTATTCTCGGTGGCTTCACCCGAAACATGCGCATCGATCTTGCTGAGGGACGTTAAACGGGCTGACGAGATGGCTCTTGCCTTGAAACTCAATGCAGTTTCACTCAGAGAGATGGGTATAATCGATGAAATAATCGAGGAACCGGTTATGGAGCCTTTATTATCCTCCCAATCATTTACCCAGTCATTACGGTTAAGCTTGAAAAAACACTTGGACGAGATTTGCGGGACAGAAATACCTGACCTGCTGGAAATGCGCTATCAACGTTTGAGAAAAATTGGCCGGTTTCATGAAGTTCAATAAGAATTGAAGGCATACGGAACGGGCGGAGCGAGGGCGATTTGTTGAGTGCCGGCTCTGCCTTTATTTTTTGGCGCTTAATTATAATCATGGATATTAGACTTATAATTACTGGTTATGATAGAATGTAGCTATTAACACATTTTGGGGGTGAATTAGGTGCTCGAATTAAGGAACATCTTTTTGCAGGTAGATGGTGAAAGCGGTGAAAAAGTTGAGATACTCAAAAATTTAAATATTGATTTTCAAAAAGGTAAGGTTTACGCGGTGACCGGCCCCAATGGAGGAGGAAAGACCTCGATCGCCAAGGTCATCATGGGTATCTACCGGCAAAGCCAGGGCCAGATATATTTGGAGGGAGAGGATATCAGCGATTTATCCGTCACCGAACGTGCCCAAAAAGGGATAGGTTATGCTTTTCAGCAGCCTCCCCGCTTCAAGGGCATTACTATACAAGATGTAATGGGCATAGCTTCCCCGGGTGCAGATCTGGTCAGGATCCGCAGTTACCTGCGGGACGTGGGCCTGTGCCCGGAGGATTATCTTGACCGGGACCTTGGAGCTGGCTTAAGCGGCGGAGAGGTCAAGAGGATAGAGATGGCCCAGCTTTTACTGCGCGATCCGCTCATCAGCATCTTCGATGAACCGGAGGCCGGTGTAGACCTGTGGACGATTCAGAAGCTGCTGGGCCTGATCGTGTCAAGATATAAACACAATCCCAATAAGACAGCGGTGGTAATAACCCATAATGAAATGATTATTCCCATCTGTGATGAAATCTTGGTAGTAGATGGAGGGACCATCGCTGCCCAGGGACCACCCGATCAAATTTGGCATTTGATTAAAGATGATATAGAGTGCAAAGTGCGAAACCAGTGTCAGGGGGAAGTTACTTATGGAGTTAAATAAGTTGGAAATGGATATGTTGAAATCCATTACTGACCTGGAGGCTGTTCCATCGGGTGCCCTCAATATAAGGCTCAATGGCAAAGCGGTAATGCGTCAGTCTTCACCCAATATTTCGGTAGGACCGAATGATGAAGGTACGGGGCTAAAGGTGGAGATCAAACCAGGTGCCGTCAACGAGACAGTGCACGTGCCGGTGGTCTTGACCCAGCCCGGATTGCTGGACAAGGTATACAACACATTTATCGTCGGTGAAGGGGCCGAAGCTACTATTATTGCAGGCTGCGGGATCCATAACGACAGCCATGCTATTTCCAGGCACGATGGCATTCACGAAATAATTGTCAAACGGGGCGGAAAGCTTAAATATACGGAAAAACATTACGGCGAAGGCAGCCAGGAGGGCAAAAGGGTCTTGAATCCATCCACGATAATTACTATAGAATCAGGCGCCATTGCCGAGCTGGAAATGGTACAGATCAGGGGCGTCAATGACACTATGCGCTCCACGGTGGCCCATATCCATGAAAAAGGCAGCTTGAAAATTATTGAGCGACTGCTTACCCAGGAGGAGCAGCGGGCCGAATCCGACATCATGATTTACCTGGATGGAAACGGCAGCACCGCCCAGGTTCTTTCAAGGGCCGTAGCCCAGGGTCATTCCTACCAATTATTCCGTGCTGCACTGATCGGCAAGGCACCCAGTGTTGGACATGTCGAATGTGACGCGATTCTTATGGATAGCGCCAGGATAAGATCAATACCTGAATTGCAGGCCGAAGATGCAGACGCTGTTTTGACCCATGAAGCAGCTATCGGTAAAATTGCGGGTGAACAGCTTATCAAGCTGATGTCCCTCGGTTTGACTGAACAAGAGGCTGTGAACACTATTTTGGAGGGCTTTTTGAAATGAATCTGAATCTATTCAAAACCTATGTGAGGGTGGTAGAAACCCAGAATCTTTCCAAGACAGCTGACGATTTCGGAATTTCCCAACCAGCAGTCACCAAACAGATACAGAGCCTGGAAGATATTTTTGGAGTCTTGTTGCTGGAGAGATCTGGGCGAAAACTGAAACCGACTGAGGCTGGGGAGATCCTCTTTCACCAGGCTAAGGAAGTCATCAAAGCCGTCGAAAAAACCGAGCGGGCTATGGAAGAACTGGCTGAAAGCCGGCGCGGCAGCCTCTACATCGGGGCGAGCACTATTCCTGGTCAATATATCCTGCCGTATCTGGTCAAAATCTACAAAGACAAGTTCACCAGTATCAGCATCTCTATGGATATTGCCGATACCGAAAAAATCTTCAACCGGATCGCAGAACGTGAACTTGACCTGGG
>CAZYGL010000068.1:0-7396 GCA_964647335.1 uncultured Syntrophomonas sp.
ATTACTATATACAGATGGGGGAAGAGCAAAATCCGGTTATTGTTGAAGATGTGCCCTATCTGGCTTCCGGGATCGATGAGAATCAGCTGCCGATCAAATTGATTTTGCACGATCTGCAGGAAATAATACTGGACTCAGACCTGAAACTTTATTTTAAGGGCGATGTTCCGTACATCAGCTTTCATCATGAAGGTGACACCCGCCTCAGCCGGGGGGTCTACTGGAAATTAAGCCAGTATTTTGATTTCCGCGGAGATGATGTCTATATAGTCCCGCCAGTTGGTGTCTAAACAAAACAAGCCTGAGTTCTGAACCGAAATCAGCTCATCACCTACAGGGGGATGAGCTGATTATAGTTTGCCGGGAAACAGCAGCAAAGACCAATTCCCACCGCGTTGGGTAAGGCGGCGTTTAGCGGTGGTGCAAATCAGGGGTGCGGAACCGGCTTTCCTCTATCTCAAGAGCTCGATCTATCGAGGCCAACATCTTTTCTCTTTCCTCAGGGATCACCCCATGTACATTCCAGTAGTTGGTGATATGATCGGACAGGACCATGCTCCCCTGGCAATGCAGATTTTCGATCAAGAGCCTCACCTCCCGCAAGGCTTCATGGGGACTAAGGTATTCAAAACTCCCGGATGAAATTTCCTCCTGGAGAGGTGTGCCGGGCTCGGGGGCAAATGTCCGCAGCCTGATAAATTCCGGACTGAATGCACTCAAGACCCGGGCGCTTTCCAGGGCATGTTCTCTCCACCTGGACCGTCCAGCTATACCGACCAGGTAATATTCGCTGGTTTCTATGCCGGCTTGCTTGAGTTTCAGCCCGGCAGCAATTATCTCCGCAGAGGTAGTTCCTTTGCAGATCTTCTCCAGGGTGGCATCATCACCGCTTTCCATGCCCATATGGATGCGGTTTAGTCCGGCATCTCTCAAACTTATCAATTCGGACAGGCTCTTTTTATTGACGAAGCGGGCTGATCCATAAACCGTTATCCGCTCCAGGTGCGGAAAAAGCTGGCGGGCATAGGAGAAAATCTCCACCAGCTGGTCGGTCTTCATGATTATGGTATTTCCATCCGGGAAAAACAAGGATTGGACAAATGGACCATAATAATCCCGGGCAGCGAGCAGATCTTCTTTGATTTCCTGCACCGGCCGCACTCTGAAACGAACTCCTTTGTACATGGAGCAGAAAGTGCACTTGTTGTGCGGACAGCCTATCGTCGCCTGGATCAAAAGGCTGCCAGACTCGCTGGGGGGGCGATATATATTGCCAACGTATCGCAATGTGATCACTCCTTTGCAGCAAAGGATACCAAATCAGAGCGTCTTTGAACAGGGGGCCAGGCAAGAACATGACTGGCACATGGCGGGTAAAAGTGTTAGAGTAATTATTGGATTGCATGACACTGTTTCGCTCTGGGAGGAGCGATGCAAACTGATAGAGGTGTTAGCTATTGAGTACCAGGCCTATCGGCATTTTCGACTCCGGGGTAGGCGGTTTGACGGTGGTCAAATCACTGCTCGAGCGTTTGCCCGGGGAAAGCTTTGTTTATTATGGAGATACCGCGCATGTACCTTACGGCAGCAAGAGCCGTGAAGAATTGTTTCAGTATGCTCGGGACATTATCGCATTTCTGCTGCATCAGCAGGTAAAGACCATAGTAGTCGCTTGTGGTACCCATTCATCGGTGACCCTGCCGGAATTCGAGAAATCTTGTCCGGTGCCCATACTGGGTGTGGTTAAACCAGGGGCCCGGGCGGCTGTCTCGGCTACCAGAAGCGGAAAGGTAGGCGTAATTGCCACCCAGGCCACTGTAAACAGCGGCTCCTATACCAAAAATATTAAGGATATCAATCCCAGCCTTGATGTATATTCGGCCGCCTGCGCCCGCTTTGTGCCGTTGATCGAAACCGGAATCCTGAGCGGCCCGGAAACTGAACAGGCTATAGAGGAATATGTGGGGCCGCTGCTCAGTCAGGGTATCGATACCCTGGTGCTGGGATGTACTCATTATCCGTTTTTGGCACCGGTGATAAGCAGGTGTGCGGGCCCAGGCGTGACCCTGGTCGATCCTGCCTGTGAAACGGTAGAGGAGTTGAGCGAAATTCTGCGTAAAGGCGATTTGCTAAATGATCACCCCGGAAACAAACAAAGGGACTTTTACGTCAGCGGCAACGATGAGTCCTTCTATATTGTGGGGCGAATGTTGCTGGGGGATGTGATCCAGAAAGTGCACAGGGTCGATCTCTACTAAGAGGGTGTATTAATGGATAGGATCGGTTTCACCACCAGTATTCCGGTGGAAGTGATACTGGCTGCCGGCAAGATACCGGTGGACCTGAACAACATTTTTATAAATTCGGCTGAGGCGCGGCGCCTGGTAGAGAGTGCCGAAGATGCAGGATACCCCCGCAACACGTGTGGCTGGATAAAAGGACTCTATGCAGTGGCGCTTCAGGAGGACCTGGAGGCCGTGATAGCAGTCATGCAGGGCGATTGCAGCAATACCCAGGCCTTGATGGAAACATTGCAGCTTAAGAACATCAATATCATTCCCTTTGCCTACCCTTATGACCGGGATCCGGTGGCGCTTAAGGCTGAAATCGAAAAGCTGATGCGCATTTTCGATGTGGACCGTGAAGCAGTTGACAAGACCAAGGCCCAACTGGATCAGATCCGCTGTTTATGCCAGGAAATCGATGTGATGACCTGGCGGGACAATCAGGTCAGCGGGGGGGAGAACCACTATTATCTGGTATCATCCAGTGATTTCAACGGCGACCCGATTGCCTTCGCGCGGGAGATGCAGGGGTTTATAGATGCAGCCCGCAGCAGGCGGCCTTGGCAGGACAGGGTGCGGCTGGCTTATATCGGGGTTCCTCCCATTTTTACAGACCTGTACGCGAATTTGGAAGCCATGGGAGCCAGGGTGGTATTCAATGAAGTCCAGCGCCAGTTCTCCATGCCCTTCAATACGGGTGACATAGTGGAACAATATCGCCAGTACACATATCCTTATGGAGCCTTTGCCCGCCTGGATGACATCATAGCCCAGCTTGAATTGCGCCGGGTGGACGGTATTATTCACTACACCCAGACCTTCTGTTTCCGTCAGATTGAGGACATGATCTACCGGGAAAAAATCCGCCTGCCGTTTATCACCCTGGAAGGCGATCAGCCCGGCCGGATGGATGCCCGAAGCCGCATGCGTTTAGAGGCGTTTGTCAGTATGCTCAGATGAGCCGGATGGAGAAATAAGCTATGATAGGAATAGACCTGGGTTCCAGGAACATAAAAATCGTCGAGATGCAGGGAGACAGGCTGCAGAAAAACCTCAGATTCGATACGATTGCTTTTTATCGCCAATATGGGGGCCATGGTAGGGGACAGATCAAATTGGACCTGGCTGGACTGGGGCTCGATGTGAGCTCCCCCTTGGTGGCTACAGGGTATGGAAAAATCAAGATCCAAGTGGAGGGAGCCCTTCATTTGCCGGAGATCCAGGCCCATGTAAAGGGGGCCGTATACCAAACCGGGTATAAAGACTTCACCCTGTTGGATATCGGTGGCCAGGACACCAAAGTGATCCAGGTACGCGAGGGACGAGCAGTCGATTTCATGACCAATGACCGCTGTGCGGCTAGTTCAGGGCGTTACCTGGAGAACATGGCAGCTATTCTTGATATGAGTCTGGAAGAACTATCATCCTATCGGGAGGATCCTGTCAGGTTGAATTCAACCTGTGCCATCTTCGGAGAAACCGAGATAATCGGCCGCCTGGTGGATGGCTGCCCTCTCAGCAGTTTGGCAGCGGGGATAAATTACACCCTCTACCGGCGCTGCGCCAGTATGTTGGCCAAATTGGACAGCGAACTTATTATCATGGCTGGTGGAGTGGCCAGGAATGGCGCTCTTAGGAGCATAATAGAAAAGGAAACCGGTCGCCCGGTAGAGTCCCTGGAACTGCCGGAGTACAATGGAGCCATAGGGTGCTGCCGGTATGGTTTGGAAACATCTCAAGGAGGTAGTGATGCGGCAGATCAAGGTTGATCTCATCGAACAAGCGGTAGCTAAGGCGGTAATCGATGCCAACACTGTCCTGCCTAAGGACGTGCAAGGAGCGCTGCAAGCCGCCAGGGAGAGGGAAACCCTTCCGGCAGCAAGACGATTTTTGCAGATTATCCTGGAGAATGCGGATATCGCCTGCCGTGACCGGATGGCCTTATGCCAGGACTGCGGCATGGTGGTGGTTCATGTTAAGTTGGGGCAGGAAGTGCACCTGATCGGAGGAGATCTGGAGGCTGCCATAAACCGGGGAATAAGTACCGGTTATCAGCGGGGTTATTTGCGCAAATCTATGGTGAAGGATCCGTTGACGCGGGTAAATACCGGGGATAATACCCCAGCCATCGTCCATATAAGCCTGGTAGCAGGAGATGCCCTGCAGCTCACCATCATGCCCAAAGGCGCAGGCAGTGAGAATATGGGACAGCTGACCATGCTCAAGCCTTCCGCGGGGGTTGAAGGCGTAAAACAATTCATACTACAGGTTGTGCGGGCAGCGGGGGGCAATCCATGCCCACCGGTTATCGTAGGGGTAGGCATAGGCGGGAACATGGAAAAAGCGGCCCTGTTGGCCAAACACGCCCTGTTGCGGGAAGTGGGGCATCATAATGAACGCCAGGATTTGGCGGAGCTGGAAATGGAAATGCTGGCTCGGATCAATGCCACCGGCATAGGGGTGATGGGGATAGGCGGCAATACTACTGCGCTGGCGGTAAACATAGAGACCTATCCTACCCATATTGCGTGCCTGCCAGTGGCTGTCAATTTGGGCTGTCACTCGACCCGCCGCCTTACGCTTGAATTTTAGCGAAATTGGTTGCGAAGATCCCTTCCAGAAAACAGGGGTTTAAAGAGAGGAATGAAAACTGTGAAAACGATCCGCGCTCCACTGGAGCTGGAAGATATAAGCTCACTGCAGGCTGGGGACGAAGTGAGGGTGGAAGGGACCGTCTATGCGGCCCGGGACCAGGCTCACCACAGGATGGCAGAAGCGATCCAGGCAGGCCGGGAGTTGCCCTTTGACCTGCAGGGGCAAATCATCTATTATGTCGGTCCCTGTCCGGCTCCGCCGGGGCGCGTGATAGGATCGGCCGGGCCTACCACATCGGGGCGCATGGATGCCTATGCTCCCCTGCTGATCGCCAGGGGACTGCGGGCCATGATAGGCAAGGGCTCCAGGAACCAGGACGTGAAAAAGGCCATGCGTGAAAATGGTGCAGTCTACCTGCTGACCGTCGGTGGAGCCGGGGCCTACCTGGCAGAACGAATCACCGCAGCCGAAGTAATAGCTTATCCGGAATTGGGTCCCGAAGCCCTTTACAGACTCGAGGTCAGAGATTTTCCCTGCATCGTAGCAATCGATGCTGAGGGCCATGATATCTACGAGCGTCAAGAGGAATGAAGGAGGATTTTATGACCAGACCGAATAACAGGCAAAATGATGAGATGCGCCCCTTCAGGCTGACACCTGGGTTTACCAAGAATCCGGACGGATCGGTCCTGGTCCAGACCGGTGACACCATGGTCCTTTGCACTGCGATGATAGAGGGCAAGGTGCCCCCTTTCCTGAAGGGCAGCGGCAGTGGTTGGGTAACCGCAGAATATTCACTTTTGCCTTCATCGACAGAAACCAGGACCCAGAGAGAGGCCGCCAAGGGCAAAATAACCGGCCGGACATCTGAGATACAGCGCCTCATCGGCAGGTCCCTGCGGGCGGTGGTTGATCTGCAGGCCCTGGGAGAAAGGACGGTCTGGATAGACTGCGATGTGTTGCAGGCGGATGGGGGAACCCGCACCGCAGCCATCAGCGGCAGCTTTGTAGCCCTTTGCCTGGCCCTGATGAAAATGCAGGCTGAAGGTATTATCGACAAGTTACCGGTTTTGGATTATGTGGCGGCCATCAGCGTTGGCATAGTGGACGGGGAAGTGGTGCTGGACTTGGAATACAGCGAGGATTCTAGGGCCGAAGTCGACATGAATGTGGTAATGACCGGGCAGGGTAATTTTGTGGAAGTGCAGGGAACTGCAGAGGGGCAGCCCTTCAGCCATGCGCACCTTGCCAAAATGCTGCTTCTGGCCGAAAAAGGGGTGCAGGAGATCATTCTTGCCCAGACGAACATTGTCGGAAAGGGAATCGGCTATGCCTCGGAAATTGTTGATAGCGACTAGAAATGCCAAGAAGAAACGTGAACTGCAGGATATCATGCAGGATTGGGATGTGGAGATTCTGACCCTGGACGACCTGCCTGAAATACCGGAAGTCGAAGAAGACGGAACCACCTTCGAAGCAAATGCGGTCAAGAAAGCCAGGATAGTGGCGGCAGCCAGCGGGCATGTGACTCTAGCGGATGATTCAGGCTTGGAAGTCGATGCCCTGGGTGGGGCGCCGGGCATTTATTCAGCTCGTTTTGCCGGTCTCCAGGCAGACGATGCTGCCAATAACCTCAAACTGATGTATCTCCTGGAGGGGCTTCCCGCTGAGAAGAGGACAGCCAGATTTGTATGCGTGATTGCAGTTGCCCATCCTGATGGCCGAGTTCATACAGTAACGGGAAAATGCGAGGGCAGAATCACCGAGAGGAGTCAGGGTGAGGGCGGTTTCGGTTATGATCCATTGTTCATACCCCAGGGTTTTGCCCAGACATTTGCCCAACTGGATCCAGCCGAAAAACACCTTATCAGTCATAGGGGCCAGGCTTTGAACAAAGCCCGTGCTCTTCTGCAAGCAGTGTTTAGTGAGGGTGATAACATTTGATCATCGCGGTGGTGGCAGATACACATGGGATTACCGGGCCAGTACTGGCTCGTCTGGAGTCCCTGCAGCCGGACTGTCTGCTGTTTGCGGGCGATTTTTATCGTGATGGTGAATATATGGCCCAACACCTAAATATCCCGGCTTATATCGTTTCTGGCAACTGCGATCTGGAGCACCGCGACCAACAGGAAGAAATCGTAAACCTGGGCGGGGTGCGGATACTGCTGGTTCATGGTCATCAATACGGGGTCAAGCAAAATCTGAACCGGATTTATTACCGTGCTTGCGAACTGGAAGTAGATGCGGTGGTTTTCGCGCATACCCACCAGCCCTGCTGCGAAAAAAATGGACAACTTTGGATGGTTAATCCAGGCAGTCCCAGCCGGCCACGTGTCGCCGGGCCAGGGAGTTTTGCCATAATTGCCATCCAAGCCGGGGAAATCCGGCCCTATGTCGCTTATTTATCCGCCTTGCCCAACCGGGGTAAAGATTAGTTGCCAGGATCATGGGGATAATATAATGTCCGCAGCAGGAAAAAAGCCTTGAATATAGAACTCTAAGGCAAAGGCACA
>CAZYGL010000069.1:0-7369 GCA_964647335.1 uncultured Syntrophomonas sp.
TCCTGCTCTGTTTGTTTACTGGTCTCATCCTGTTCCTGAATATGGATGGACTATCGACCGGTTTCGTCCGGGGCGCGAATTGGATTCACCGTGTAGCTGCCTTCGTAATGACTGTAACTATTTTGACCGCCATGGTGGTAGGATTCAATGGCGTAATCGCCTGGATCAAAGACCTGCTCCGCTTTGGCGCCAATGACATCAAGTTCCTGATGATCTTCCCCTTGGAATTCCTGGGTTTCCCGGTCAAGGTTCCGCCCCAGACCAGGTTTAATGGCGGTGAGAAGGGCAACTCGATGGTAACTCCGACTATGGTCTTCCTGCTTATGACAAGCGGTTGGATCATCTGGTGGCCCTCCATCTGGTGGCCGGGACTGGTGAGATTCTCTTACTGGGTCCACGACCTGGCCATGATCTTCGCCACGGTCATGGTCTGTATGCACGGTTATCTGGGTTCCTTCCACCCTGGTTCGGGTGAATCCTTCTGGGGCATGTGGAAAGGCACCGTCCGGGCCGATTGGGCCGAACACCATCATAAAGTCTGGTATGATGAGACCTATGGTGACTAGGCCAAGGCCGAAGCTGAATAGTCCCTACAATTTGTAGAAAACTGGTATTTGTCAGACTGGGAGGGGGGGCAACCCCCCCTCCCTTAATTGAAGGAGTGCAAATTTTATGAACAGGCAGTCCCCGGTAAGCCTTCCTGAAGGCTATTTGGATTTCTATAAGAATTTGGAGACCTGGCAAAATATACGCCAGAGCACCCTGAAAAAAGCACACAAAGCTAAGACTATCAATGTCCAGGAGTTGCTGTTTTCCACCAACAAACCCATTCTCTCCTCGGTCAGCTTCGAGCTGGATGCTGTCCAATTCAAAGACATTTATTCCGATCTGCTGCGCTTTTTACTCCAGGAGCGCCCCGAGATAGGAGGATCTCTGGATAAACTAGAAAATCATTTGGATCATCTCGACTTTGACCTGCTGCCGGTAAAACTTCTGGAAGAAGATCAAGAGTATTTTTCGGGTTTGGCCACAGCCCTTGATGTTCCGTTTGAGTTAGTCATATTCACGGTTGACCACGCTCTGCGTCCTTATCTCAGGCTCTGGGCCGAGCCTTATTATGAAGAAATTGCCCAAGATGATTGCAGGTCCTGGAATATTGCCACCATCTGTCCCTTCTGCGGTTCCAAGCCCCATTTCAGCCGTATCCGAGGTTCGGACGGACGCCGTTTCATGTTCTGTGACCGCTGTTTCACCGAGTGGGAGACCCGCAACATCTATTGCATTCATTGCGGCAATGACAATCCCATGTCGATCCAATATCTTTCGGTAGATGGGGACATGGCCTATCAGGTGTATACCTGTGAAGAATGCAAGGGTTATATAAAGACCTACGACGAGCGCCAGAAGGGACAGTTGAAAGACCTTTTCATTGCCAACTTCGAAACTGTCTATTTGGATATGCTAGCCCAGTATAAGGGTTATCTAATAATGTTGTGATTGAGAGGATAAGGACATAAAAGTTTTTCATGCATACCGGTCATGGCCCCCCTCTGTTCATGCCTGGCACAGAGTTTTCTTGTGTTGTGGAATGGGTATGGCGTCTGCGGGAGAGTGAAAAGCATTATGGCTTGAATTCCATAGATATCAAACAGGACCGGACCTTGGCGATAGTTATTTATTAATAGCTGGATCTATATTATAATATATTGAGACTGCATTAAAAACATAATAAAAAGTTATAAAAGCGGGGATTTTGATCCCAGAACGGCCTGGGCCTTAATTGTTGGGCAGCTTTTTTCGCAGCAGGCAAGACTACCTAGGGAGGATTTACCAAAGAGGTGGGTATTATGTACGAAATATCCCTGGAAGACATTATGCGCAAGTTACAGGGCCGCTTCGAATAGGAAAGGAGTGTTATTATGACCAGAACTGTTGATGCCCGCGGATTGAGCTGTCCCCAGCCGGTGATCCTTACTAAGAGGGTGATGGATGAAAAAAGCGGCGAAGATATAGTGACCATGGTTGACAATGCCACTGCACGGGAGAACGTGAGCAAATTAGCGGTCAGCCAGGGATACAGTTTCAAGGTAGAAATCCAGGGTACAGAATATCACATCCATATGACCCCGCCCGCGGGGGAAAGGAGTACAGCGCTGCAAGCGAAATCTTTAGCCGTTCTGGTTAAATCCCAGTATTTCGGGCAGGGAGACGACGAGCTGGGAGCTATCCTGACCCGGAGTTTTTTCTACACTCTCACTGAATTAGTCGATCAGCTCCATACCGTGATATTCATGAACGGCGGTGTGCACCTGACCACCGAGGGTTCACCGATCCTGGAAAATCTGCAGTACCTGGAGGAAAAAGGGGTGGATATCCTCTCTTGCGGAACCTGTTTGGATTTCTTCGGTAAAAAAGACCAATTGCGGGTTGGCGGAGTGACCAATATGTATACGGCTCTGGAAATCATGGCCGATGCGAACAAGACTCTGGTAATATAGATAGAAAATTGTTGTAGGCAAAGGTGCAAAAGCAAGGACAAATGAGGAGGATTAGTTCATGAATATGGTCAAGATCGAAGTTTACGGCGGCATGAATTCAGGAGGGGGAGGCTGCAGCTGCGGGTGCAGCGGGTGTACTACCGGGGATGTAAGAGCCGAATTTGAAACCATGAAGAAGTCATTGCAGGATATTTTCGGAACCGAGTTTCTGACCGTTGAGTATATCGACACTGATAGCATGGGACTCAGCAATTACCCGGAAATTGAAAAAGTGGTCAAGGCCGGGTATCCCTTCCCCGTAACCGTGGTCAACGGCAATCCGCGCTGGGCCGGAGGCATGCCGGTTGACTCCATGACCCAGATAGTGACCGAGGCTTTGAATGCCAGGGTATAATTTGGCCATTATTGCTGCCATGTAGGAGCCTGGCTGGAGAAGCTTGACAAAAATGACGGATTCCATAATAATATGGGCTTAAGGTGAGTATGCTTAAGGCACTTGGCTGAGCAGCATAGGGGCATTATGCCCTACACGCGAAAATTTCCCGCGGAGTCACTCTGGTGACTAAGCGGGATTTTTTGTCTATATAAACAGGAGAGGTCGGTGGATAGGTTGGATAAGAAAAGAATTCTGCTGCTGTTGGGATTGTCGGGGTTTGTGGTCTTGGCGGACAATTGGGTGGTATCGCCCATCCTGCCCACCATAGCTGCCGATATCGGCATCAGTATCCCGGTAGCTGCCCAAATAATTACCGCCTATATGATCCCCTTCGCTCTGTTTCAGCTTGTGTTTGGATTTCTGGCGGACCGCTTTGGAAAATTTCGGGTCATCAATTTGTCGATGCTGTTTTTCACCCTGGGATCGGCGCTTTGTGCTATAGCTGCGGGAATAACGGATTTGTTCATATACCGGGCATTGACCGGCCTCTTCGCAGCTGCAGTAATGCCAGTCTCCATGGCTTTGATCGGTGATTTGTTCCCAGTTCCGGAGCGCCCGGCAGCTTTAGGGACATTTTTGGGCATGTCCTTTCTGGGCCAGGGTCTGAGCATGGCCATAGGCGGTTCCATCGCCTATTTTATAAGCTGGCGTGGGGTATTTGCCGCCTATGCAGTGTTTGCCGCCGGTGTGACCATACTTTTATTTCGCGCGGGCCTGGCTATTCCACGGATTACCAATCCTCAGGCAAAATTCTCTAAGGCCTACCGCCGGATTCTGCAAAATAGCTCCAGCTTAAAGATATATTTGCTCATCTTTTTCGAGGGAGTATTGTTGACCGGAAGCTTTTCTTTCCTGGGTGCCTACTTAGAGCAGCAGTTTGCCCTGAATAATTTCCTGATTGGGCTGGTTATGACAGCTTTTGGGATTATGGCAATAACCGGGGGGCGTATCAGTGGACGGATCTCAGCCCGGGTAGGGAGAAAACTTACCATAGTCAGCGGTCTGGTCATTGCTCTGGTCGCGGACTTGATATTTGCAAATGAAGGTATCAGCCTGGGGCTTGTGGTGGTAGCTGTAGGACTACTGGGACTGGGGATGCTTACAGCCCATTCCACATTTCTGACCATCGCCACTGAATTTGCCGCTGAGTTCAGAGGGGTGGCCATGTCTCTGGTGGCTTTTTCCATCATGATCGGGGGCGGTATAGGTACCTTTGCCGGTGGGCGTATTGTGGCCGCAACAGGTTTGGTCAGCATGTTCCAACTATATGCGGCAGGACTGGTCTTGTTGATAGCTGCAGTGCTGGTCAATAAAAAATATTGATAAAAGGCCGCACTGGCAAAGAAAATACTGATACAGCTGACACCAACGGCCTTGTACCTCTTTGGCTGTTATAATGTGAGTAGTACTATCAGACCAACGTTTGCTAATACCTATTTCATTTAGGAGGTGCACCTGGTGCAGGTAAAAGATACGGTCCGTATTGCCGGGATGACATGTGCGGCCTGTGCTGCCCGTATAGAGAAGGGACTCGCCAGGTTGCCGGGGGTAGCCACGGCCAATGTCAATCTTGCCCTGGAAAGGGCTACGGTGGAATACGATGACCAATTGACCAGTCCGGAGCAAATAGACGGGATCATAGAAAACCTGGGTTATGAAGTCATCCATACAACTGCTCCAGCAGCAGGACATATTGACCTTAAAATAACCGGCATGACCTGTGCAGCTTGTTCTGCCAGGATAGAGAAGAACTTGAACGCCCTCCCTGGGATTAGCCGGGCAGTCGTGAACCTGGCTTCGGAAAAAGCCAGTGTCGACTATGATCCCAAGCTCATAAAGGCGGGGGATATGATAAAATCCATCGAGCAGCTGGGCTATTCTGCCGAGCGCTTGGAAGAACTGAGCCGAGAGCTGGAACAGTCCATGAAAGACAAGGAGCTCCGCAACATGCGTCGCGCCCTGTTGATATCAGCTGGACTCAGTCTCCCTCTTTTGACCGCCATGCTGCTTGCGGTCCTGAAGGTCCATATCCCCGCCCTGGCTATCCTGCACGAGCCCTACTTCCAATTGGCCCTTGCTACCCCGGTGCAGTTCTGGATCGGTGCCCGCTTCTATAAACAATCCTATTACGCTATCAGGTCAGGCAGTGCCAATATGGATGTCCTGATCGCCATGGGCACCTCGGCAGCTTACTTCTACAGCCTTTACAATGTTTTTTTCCAGGCAGTGGCAGCAGGGATGATGAAGGACCTGTACTTCGAGGCTTCAGCCATAATAATAACCCTGGTACTGCTTGGCAAATACCTGGAAGCCCTGGCCAAAGGCAGGACTTCAGAAGCGATCAAGAAGCTGGCCCAGCTCCAGGCCAAAACTGCCCGGGTTATCAGGCAGGGAGAAGAGCAGGACATACCCATCGAAGAAGTCGAACTGGGCGATCTGGTAGTGGTGAGGCCCGGGGAGAAGGTGCCGGTGGACGGCAGGATAGTAGAAGGGACATCCTCTCTCGATGAATCCATGCTTACTGGTGAGAGCCTGCCGGTTGACAAAAAAACTGGCGATCTGGTATACGGCGCCACCATCAACCGATTCGGGGTATTCAGGCTGGAAGCCACCCGGGTAGGAAAAGACACCGCCCTGGCACAGATCATCAAGATGGTGGAGGATGCCCAGGGCACCAAAGCCCCTATCCAGAAGATTGCCGACCAGGTAGCGAGGATTTTCGTGCCGGCGGTACTGGCGGTAGCCCTGATTACTTTCTTGCTATGGTGGCTGGGCGGAGCCGGTCTGAACCAAGCCCTGATCAGCGCGGTGGCGGTCTTGGTGATCGCCTGCCCTTGTGCCCTTGGACTGGCTACCCCTACCGCTATCATGGTGGGAACCGGCAAAGGGGCCGAAAACGGCATCCTGATCAAAGGCGGCGAGTACCTGGAACTGGCTTATAAACTGGACACTGTGGTTCTGGACAAGACCGGTACCATCACCAAGGGCCAGCCGCAGGTGACCGATGTGCTCAGGCTGCGAAATATGGATGAGCAGAGTGTGCTCAGATTAGCAGGCCAGGCCGAGAAGGGCTCCGAACACCCCCTGGGTGAGGCTATATACGAGAGAGCCAAACAGGCACTTGGTGAGATCGAAGCCCCTCAGGATTTCCGGGCTATTCCGGGCCAGGGTGTCTGGGCTCGCATCGCAGGGCAGGATGTATTTGTAGGCACCCGCAAATTAATGGAGGAAAATGGGATACCGATAGGGGCCGCAGAGGGAGACGTGACCGCTTTGGAAGAACAGGGGAAAACTGCCATGCTATTGGCTGTCGACGGCCGTCTGGAAGCGGTCCTGGCGGTAGCCGACACTGTCAAGGAAAGTTCCCGTCAAGCAATTGCCGAGCTGCAGGCTATGGGATTGGCGGTCTATATGATAACCGGAGACAACCGGCGCACGGCTGAGGCTATCGCCGCCCAAGTAGGCATAAACCAGGTCCTGGCTGAGGTCTTGCCTGAAAACAAAGCCCGGGAAGTTGAAAAGCTCAAATCCCAGGGCAGAATGGTGGCTATGGTAGGAGACGGGATTAATGATGCCCCGGCGCTGGCAGCGGCTCATATTGGCATGGCTATGGGCACAGGCACCGACGTGGCCATGGAAGCAGCCGATATCACTTTGATGAGGGGGGATCTAAGCACTATACCGGCTGCGATACGCCTGTCCCGTCAGACCATCCGCAAGATCAAACAAAATCTGTTTTGGGCCTTCATATACAACATTGTGGGCATACCCTTTGCCGCCCTGGGCATGCTGAATCCGGTCATCGCCGGAGCAGCCATGGCTATGAGTTCGGTGTCAGTGGTGACCAATTCCTTGAGCCTGAAAAGGTTCGATCCCGGCATACCCGGCTAACCCTGGGAAAAAAAGCTTCACCCTGTAGTTGGGCAGGGAAAGAGTATATGATAAAGAAAAATGGAAGTGAGGTGTGTGATTATGGCCATCGAATCCAAAATATTCAAAGTTGAAGGCATGTCGTGCATGCACTGCGTCAATGCCATTAAAACCGCTGTCGGTTCTCTGCCGGGAATCGGCAAAGTGGAAGTGGACCTCATGGGCAAAAAGGTAGAGGTGGCTTTTGACCCAGCCCAGGTCGATACCCAGTCCATCATCGAAAAAATCACAGAGGCAGGATACGAGGTAGCTTGATTCCTGCTGGGGCGGAAAATGACCAGGAAGGGTGATTTTATTGGAACTGAAGACCATTCTGTATAAAATAAGGAAGCTGGTGTAGGCCTAGTCACCTTGCAGTATTCAAGGGCAAATAGCAACAGTTTTTTTGCAAAGAATTTGCCGGGTCCGCAGCCCCTGCATCCGGACCCGGCAGCTTTAACCGTAACTTGACCCCAACCTGCATTTAAATTGCATGTAAATAAAAAAACGTTTTCCATGCTAACAC
>CAZYGL010000070.1:0-1725 GCA_964647335.1 uncultured Syntrophomonas sp.
TACTGCCTCACCATGAGTGTATCTTTCGTAAAGGGTCAGAGCCTCCAAGGCATGACCGAAGGTATGGCCTAGATTGAGCATAGCTCTGACACCTTTTTCGGTCTCATCCTGGGCAACTACCTGGGCTTTTATCTCACAGCACCGTGAAATGATGTACTGCAGGCAGTCTTTGTCCTGTGCCTTGATCCTTGCCAGGTTTTCTTCAAGATAATTGAAAAATTGCAGGTCCCATATGATCCCGTACTTAATGACCTCTGCCAGGCCGGTCAGGTATTCTCTTTCCGGTAGGGTATCGAGAAAGTCCACCTCTATAAATACCAGGCTGGGCTGATGAAAAGCTCCCACTAAATTTTTTCCCAGGGGAAGATTCACCCCGGTCTTTCCACCCACGCTGCTGTCCACTTGCGCTAATAAGGTGGTCGGTATTTGTATGTAAGGAATACCACGCATATAGGTTGCGGCTACAAAACCAGCCACATCGCCGACAATGCCGCCTCCGAGGGCGAAAACAGTAGACCCGCGATCCAGTCCAGCAGCTACCATTTGTTCATATATAAGCGTACAGGTGGCCAGGTTCTTACAATCTTCGCCTCCTGGGATGATGGCTGGTTCGACCTGGAATCCCGCCTGGCGGATCAAATCCAAATACTGCATGCCGTATAGGCTGAAGACGTTTTTATCTGTAATCATGATGGCAGGAGACTTCCTGGAAATGGAAGCAAGGAAATCGGGCAGCTTTTTCCAAAAATTCTCGCCGATAAATATGTCATAACTCCTTGGTCCCAGTTCAACGCGCACCATCAGCTCTCCCTTCAAAATAGAGTCATCCGGGTATCTGGCAAATACCTAAACCGAGATACCAGTCAGTATCTCCTTGAATCCTGGGAAGGAAATATCGATGCACTCAGCGCCGCGAACTACGGTCGTGCCGTCGGCAATCAGTCCCATCAGTGCACAAGCCATGGCGATGCGGTGGTCATGATAGGAATCGCAAATCGCTCCCGTGAAATCAATCCCGCCATCGATGACCAACCCGTCGCTGGTTTCCTCAATGTTGACACCGAAGCGGGTCAATTCCTTGGCTACTGCTTGCAGACGGTTGCTTTCCTTGACTTTCAACTCCGAGGCGTCTGTAATGGTGGTTTTACCGGCAGCGGCGGCTGCAACCACTGCGAGTACCGGGATTTCATCGATCAAGCGGGGAATAAGATTCCCGCCTATAGCGGTGCCTTTCAATCCCTGACCTTCAACCGTAATGTCACCCATTAGTTCTCCGGCACTTTCCGAGGTATTGGCTATACTGATTTTTGCCCCCATTTCCAGCAGTACGTCTAACAAACCGGTACGGGTAGGATTGAGGCCCACATTAGTTACAGTGATTTTTGAGCCAGGAATTATGGCTCCGGCGGCTAAATAAAAAGCGGCCGAGGAAATATCCCCAGGAACCAACACGGGTTGCGCCTGCAATGAACTGCATCTGACCATCGAACTGAGACCTTGGGTTTCGATCTTGGCTCCGAATGCTTTTAGCATCTTTTCGGTATGATCCCGGGACAAGGCTGGTTCAGTCACCACCGTTTCACCCTGGGAAAATAATCCAGCCAGCAGCAGCGCCGATTTGATCTGGGCACTGGCAACAGGCGTTCGGTATTCGATACCTTTAAGGCCGCCTCCGCGAATTGCCAGGGGTGCATTACGCCCCTGGTTGCGGCCCCAGACCTGGGC
>CAZYGL010000070.1:1825-7332 GCA_964647335.1 uncultured Syntrophomonas sp.
AAAAAATTGCGTATTTCTGTTACCCCATCCGCAATGGCTCCGATCAATACGCTGCGGTGGGAGATGGATTTATCACCAGGTACACTGATGGTAGCCTCCAGTTTTTTGATAGGCCGAACGGAAAGATCCAACAATATCCCTCATTCCCTCAATGTGATCAGTTATCATTTGACTACAGTTTATCATTATAACGGAAAGGGCTCAAAAACCAAAATGGTTCGGCATAATAGGGAAAGCCAGGCAGGAGATAATTTTCCCAGGCAGGTGACAAACAAGCCAATAGCGTTTATGATTGAGATTAGATTCACAATCAATATGGGATTGGAGAGGAGAATAGAGATGAAAAGACTACTGGCTTTGGTGTTGATCTCGGTTTTGATGATAGCTGCTGCGGGCTGCACTACTTCCAAGCAAAGCGCTGCGCCCGAAACAGTTAGTTTCAAGGCAGCCGCACTGAAAGGGCCAACCGCAGTTGGAATGGTCAAGATGATGGACAGCAATCCTTCCATGGGTGAAAACGTCAAGGTGGACTATGTCATCGAACCGAGTCCGGATACCCTGACAGCCAAACTTCTGACCGGGGAAATAGAATTTGCCACCATTCCCACCAACAGTGCAGCTATTTTGTACAATAAAGGTGTAGCTTATAAATTAGTGGCCATGAATACCTGGGGTGTTATGTATGTAGTGAGCAGTGATCCTTCAATAAAGACCTGGGCTGATTTAAAAGGCAAGAGCATTGATGCGGCTACTAAAGGTTCAGCTGGAGACGTGGTTTTTCGCTACCTGCTGAGCAAAAACGGAATTGACCCTGCCAAGGATGTCAGCCTCCAGTACATCACCAGCCCGGTAGAACAAGCCCAGCTGGCCATCGCAGGCAAGAGTACGATATCGGTTTTGCCTGAGCCCTGGGTTTCCACAGTGCTCAGCAAGAATCCGAATTTGAAGGTCGCTCTGGATCTGCAACAGGAATGGAAGCGCATAAATGGGGCTGAAGTGCAGTTTGCCCAGACCTGTCTGGTGGTAGAGACAGCTTTTGCACAAAAATACCCGCAGATTGTGGACAAATTCCTGCAAGAGTATGCTGCTTCCATCGACTGGGTAAACAAGAATCCGGCCGAAGCAGGAGCCCTGGTGGGCAAGAAGGATTTAGGGATCCCAGCTGATGTGGCGGTCGGAGCCATCCCCAGGTGCAATATCCGGTACATGAGCGCTATGGATGCCAAACCAGCGGTGGATAAATACCTTCAGGTTCTCCTGGACTTTTCTCCTAACACCGTAGGAGGGAAATTACCAGATGCAAACTTCTTCTACCAAAAATAGACTATATACCCTGGCTTCCATACTGGCATTACTGCTGGTATGGAAGCTTCTTGCTGTTTTCTGGAACCAGGAACTCATCTTGCCCTCCCCGGAACGGACCATCATGCAATTGTGGCTGGTTATCAATTCAGCTGATTTCTGGCCGGCAGTGGCTGCTACCGTCGGGCGAGGTCTGGTGGGTTTTGCCCTGTCCTGCCTGGCTGGCATGGTCCTCGGGGTTGCTGCTGGTTTCAGTGTGCCCGTTTATTGGCTGCTTCAACCATGGGTGACAGTAGTCAGGACTACGCCGGTCATGTCAGTCGTGATCCTGGCTATTATATGGTTCCGCAGTGACCTGGTGCCTATCTTTGTGACTTTTCTGATGATATTTCCTATTATTTACGGCAACGTTGTGGCGGGGATCAAAAATATTGATCCGCAACTGCTGGAAATGGCCCGAATGTACCGGGTGAGGACCAGGCGGATTATCAGCGAATTATACCTGCCCGCAATACTTCCCTACCTTTTGGCTGGAGCCTCCAATGGCATGGGATTGACCTGGAAAGTGATAATCGCTGCCGAAATACTAAGTCAGCCTCTCTTTGCCATAGGCTCCAACCTGATGTCTGCCAAGTCATATTTGGAAACAGCCCAAGTTATGGCCTGGACAGTAGTAGTCATAGTTATCAGTTTTATATTCGAGTATCTGATCAATGCCCTGGAAACCAGACTGAAGACGTGGGGTTAATTGAATGACCTTGAGACTTAGCCATATCCATAAACACTTTGGGGATCTCTATGTCCTTAAAGACCTGAATATGAACCTGGAGGAGCATAAACTGGTCTGCATTTTGGGACCATCAGGGTGCGGTAAAACAACCCTGCTCAACATCATTTCCGGTGTGATTGCCCCTGACCAGGGTGAGATCACGGGATTAACCGGGAAGACTATCAGTTATCTTTTTCAGGAGCCACGATTGCTGCCCTGGAAAACCGCAGTGCAGAATATTGATTTTGTGCTCAAGGATAAATTGAGTCAGGCGGAAAGAGAGATCCTGATCAAAAACTATATCGAAATAGTGGGCCTGAAGGGATTCGAGGGTTACTATCCCAGTCAGCTGAGTGGAGGCATGAAACAAAGGGTCTCTATCGTGCGCGCTTTTGCCTACCCGTCGGATATTCTGCTCATGGATGAACCGTTCAAAGGCCTGGACCTGCAATTGAAAACAGCTGTCATGCAAGCTTTTTTGAACCTTTGGCTGATGGAGAAACGAAGTGCTATTTTTGTCACCCATGATATTGATGAAGCGGTTTTACTGGGTGACGAAATTTATATCCTGAGCGGTCCGCCTACTTCCGTTAAAGGTATCATAAGCAATGAAGTCCCGCATAAACAAAGAAATCTTTCCGATGATGCCATGCAAAACATAGAAGAACAGATTTATCGATTATTGAATGTGCATAATTTGTCATAGACAAGAAAATTCAGCCTGCTTGCCTATATTTTTTCCAGGCTGGCCGGACGGTTATATACCGCCAGCAGCATGCTTGCCAGTATCATGGCCGAACCTGTTATTTGCCGAAAACTTAAGCTCTCCCCCAGGATAATATAGGCCATCAACAGGCAAAAGACGGGTTCCGCGGTGCTTAACAAGGTAGCTCGGGCCGCGCCTATCCTCTTTAATCCCTTCAAGAAGAACAGCACTGCCAGCAGCGTATTCAGAACCGCCATAGCCAGGGCGATGCCAAACTGCTCCGGAGTGATTTGGCTCAGCGCGGCCAGGTCGCGGTAAAAAACCGGTGTCAGCACCAATATAGCCAACATGGAAATGGTAGCGGTCACCGACAGGGGATCATGCTGGTCCATTGCTTTTTGCCCGACCAGACTGTACAGGGTGTAACAAAGGCAGGATGACAACGCATAAAAGAGCCCTAGGGAAGGCAAGCTGGAGGACAGCCCTCCTATACCTGATACCAGGACTATCCCCAGTACAGCCAGGAGCAGCCCCAGGAAAAGGCGCAAGACGATTTTTTCTTTATAAACAACAAAGCTCAAAACGGCTACAAAAACCGGATGGGAGAAAAAAATTATGGTAGCCACCCCAGCCGACAGCCACTCCAAGGCGTAGAAATAAAGCAATCCACCTATCGTCAGGAATATTCCCTGGGCAATCACTGGTGGGGACAGGGACAGCAACGAGCCTTTCGTTACCAGGCTGATAAATATTGCCAACAGGACAAACGAAAATAGATAGCGCAGCCAGAGCGCATTCCCGGCAGTCAAGCCGCTGGCGTAGGCCAACTTCACCAAAATCGGCAGAGTGGCGTACATAAAGGCAGAAAAACAGATGCTCATTGATCCGAGGAACTCATTTGAGCGATTGGCAAACATGCTAAAACCTTCTATCATTGGATAAATAGAATGATGACGCTATTTCTAAAGTATAGATCGGCAGAAAATTAAGTCAATATCCAGCCCTAGTGTGAACAGGGGGGCTGTTTGCAATAAGGTTAATTTCATGTTATAGTTTAGAATCCGTATATGCGCCAACTGAAATGACAAAGAGAAAATGCAGCTTGAGGATCGCTTTTTTGTAGCCGAAGGATGTGGGGGTGACATCATGAAAAACAAATGGGGGAAAGGGGACCGGATCAATCTCTCGGATCTGCTCAAAATTACACCGGTGGCTAACGAGATTATGAATTTGAGTGAGGAGCTGGGTATGAGCCTGTCGGATGTGATGTGGATCGTTTCCCAAATAATAGAGTATGGTGATGAATTGGACCAGGAGACTGATCTGGATTTTTCGGAATTGGAAGCCCGCGAAGCCGAATGGTCAGATATTGAAAGGCATAACTCAGCCGAAGATGCAGAAAGCACCGCTTACAAGGTGAATGTCAAAATAAATGGAGCCGGGAGGTTCCCGGAGATCGGATTCAAGGCTGGTGTAAACGATGTCGAAGATATGCATTATTTCTTCGATATGATCCTGGAAGTGGTGGAGAAGCTGGACTGATCATTGCATCGAAATCCGGGATGTCCCGGATTTCTGCCATTTAAGAGGCAAAAAAATCTGAAATGGGGTTGAAATCGGTGTTAATCGAATTGACCAAACAGATTAAACTGGTTAGACCTGAAGCTTTGGCCGTATATCCATATAGTAATTCCTTGTTTATCGACGACGAAACCAAAACCATGATCGATGCAGGTTCAGGCGGCAAAGCTTACCGGGAGATTCCGGCTGATCGAATCGACTTGCTGCTGCTCACCCACCACCACTTCGATCATACCAATGGCTGGGTGTTTTTCAGGAATGCTAAAATAATGGCCGGACAAGAAGATGGAACTGCCTTCCAGGACGAGATACAATTCCGGGAGCGACACGGATACAGTCGCTGGGCAGATTTAATGGGCGGGTCACAGGTCGAGGAGTGGGAGAGACTTTGGCAAATGCCACCGGATGTCCCTACCCAGCCTGGATTCCAGAATATCCATTTGGATGGCGTGTTTAAGGACGGAGATGTCTTTCAGCTGGGTGAGACCTGTGTACAGGCTATCCATGCCCCGGGACATTCACGGGGGCATTATGCCTTCTTCTTCCCGCAAGAGAGGATACTATTCTCATCGGATCTGGATGTTTCACCACGTGGTCCCTGGTATGGATATGGGGACTGCAATCTGGATGATCTCATCGACTCCATCCACAAATTGATGGATCTCCAGCCTGAGATATTGGTCAGTTCCCACCGCCGGGTCATTGATACAGGAATTAAGGAAGCTTTTCAAGCCTACCTGAACATTGCCCTGCAACGGGAAGCCAGGATCCTTGATTTTTTGCAGGAGCCCCATACCATTGATGAAATCGCTGCACAGAACATTATCAGTGAATGGGAGAGAAAAATAAAGACTACTGAGTTCTTCGCCAAGATGATGATAGTCCAACACCTCAAGCGTTTGAAGAGCCAGGGGAAAATAGAAGCTGCCGGAGACAAGAGATATGTCAAAATTGCCGGCGCTTGAGGCTGGGTGAGTTCGTCTTGCCTACTGCAAAGGTGACTTTACTATTTTATTTTGCCAATATATAATATGGGTTACAGGTCAAAAAATGACACCTATTATATGATACGGGTCGTTAACTCAGAGGTAGAGTGCTTCCTTGACGCGGAAGAAGCCACAAGTTCGAATCTTGTACGACCCACCATAG
>CAZYGL010000071.1:0-7310 GCA_964647335.1 uncultured Syntrophomonas sp.
ATCAGCCAGGAGCTGGGAGTGGTCCCGGAATATATAGCCAAGGATGGTTCGGTCATGATTTCCGACGGTACAACAGAAGTGGTCATCTATGCCAATGGCAAAATAACCGTCGACGGTGAGTCTGCCGGCCTATCTGCCAAGGCTGAGTTTGCCTGCAACCGCACATTCGTGCCGCTGCGCTTCCTGGCGGAGACCTTTGGCCTTGATGTCACTTATAATCCCACCTCCGGAGACATCGATATCGATGAGCCAGGTGACGTAGATTCCGAAACCGACAGCCTCGAAGCATAGAGAAGAAATATTGTCAAGGGGACGGAGTTACTGACACATTGATAGGGAGGGAGAATGTGTCAGTAACTCCGTCCCCTTGACACAAAAAAGGACCGCCCCCGTTAACCGGGAGGCGGTCGTCTATTTTCTGCAGTTTATTTAGTCGGTAAACGCCTCTTCCACCTTCCAGACCTTCCAGACATTGCCCACCAGGTCCGGACCAGGCTTGAGGGTCTGTTTGCCAGGCTGCCATCCAGAAGGAGTAGCCTCAGTGCCAGCCGATGCGCGTACCAATTGAAATGCCTGCAGCTGGCGGAACGATTCCTTGATATTGCGCCCCACCGGCGGGGTCAGTACCTCAAATCCTTGGATATTTCCATCGGGGTCGATGATGAATCTGCCTCTGGTCTCCACCCCGCTGTCTTCATCGTAAATCCCATAGGCCTTGCCGATTCCACCGTCCTGGTCGGAACACATCATGAAGGGCACATCACGGCCTATCATTTTGCTTATTTCATGGTCATTCCACATCTTATGCACAAAAACGCTGTCAACGCTCATGGAGAGTACTTCTGCCCCCAGGGCTTGGAATTCGGGGTATTTCACAGCAACTGCTGCGATTTCGGTAGCTCAGACAAAGGTGAAATCACCCGGATAGAAGCAGAGCAGCACCCATTTCCCCCTAAATTCAGAAAGGGTCACATTCACAAACTTGCCCTCATAGAAGGCCGCGGCTGTAAAATCCGGAGCTGGCTTGCCTACTTTTACCATCGATTTCATCGCCTCCCTCGCTGCCGGCTGGGCAGTAGTCTCTTCAGTCGCTACGCTCATTTTTTTGATCTCGGGTCGCTTGCATCCTGGCTTGAACTCTTCTGGCATAAATACGACCTCCTTCCTGCATCCGATTTTGGGGGATATTGGGATGGGAATCATATTATCAGGATACCATAACGAAGAGTTATGGACAACCAGGGGTATATGACTGCTCAAACTGGATCCTGCATGGGGATGAAGCCTGTTTCCCACACACTTGTGTTTCCAGGGTGCACCCTATATGATTTAACTAAAGGCAAGCATGAGATTTTAACCTGAACCAGACTTTTTCGGCAGGGCAGGAGTGGAAACAATGGACCTCTCCCAGCCAAACCTCATATTTGCTTTCACCCTTACCCTGGTAGCAGGTTTGTCTACCGGCCTGGGAAGCATGCTGGCCTTCTTCGCCAAGGCCACCAATAAAAAACAATTAGCTGGTGCGCTGGGCTTGTCAGCCGGAGTAATGATATATGTGGCTATGATCGAAATGTTTGCCACGGCCCGCTCTGAGCTATCCGCTGTGTCCGGCGTCAGTCAGGGCTATCTGTTGACCACGGTATGCTTTTTTGCCGGAATTGCAGTAATCGCCCTGATCGATTTTCTGGTCCCTGATCTTACCAATCCTCACGAGATCAAAGATGAAGCGGCCCTGGCAAATGCCAGCCCGGCAGATCTCTCCTTGCTGCGGATGAGCCTGCTAACCTCTTTGGCAGTTGCCATCCACAATTTTCCCGAAGGGATAGCGACTTTCACCTCAGCTCTGGAGGATCCCACCCTGGGAATAAGCATTGCCATTGCCATTGCCATTCATAACATCCCGGAGGGAATTGCTATATCGATCCCTGTCTATTGTGCCACTGGAAATCGGCGCAAAGCTTTCCTGATCTCCCTTTTTTCAGGGCTCGCGGAACCGTTGGGTGCAGTCTTGGCTTACCTTTTACTGCGCCAATACCATAGTGAGATGATGCTGGGAATCGTCACCGCGGCGGTTGCAGGTATCATGGTATTCATTTCCCTGGATGAACTGCTGCCCACCGCGGAAAAATATGGTGAACACCATGTCGCCATGGGTGGCCTTATCGCCGGCATGGTGCTTATGGCAGTGGGGTTGGTGCTGTTTGCTTGAATATGATTGAATAAAAGGCCAGAAACAAGTAGAGGACCAATCCTATCGACGATAGTCTTGGTCCTTTACAGCGGGTGGGTACCTAGCATTCAGCTTGTACCTCCTTTTGATATTATTACCCTGACTGTTGGCTTTGCTTAGGTTAGAGTAACTCTCTCGCCTAATTTTGGCCTTTTTTTTTTGGGGGGTCTAACCCTGCTCGCTTTCGGTATCGGGCGATACTTCCAGCCGGCCTGGCTCTTTAGAAATTGGTCCTTTTCTTATTTCCCATCTCCTGTTCCCTTACCCTGCAATTATTCCTAAGCTTCTGGCTTCGCGAATAATTTGGGCCTTTACAGCAACACCTTGGGTCCGGTATGACTGTCGGCGAAAAGTAATATGAGCTGTTGGAAAAGAACTTATTTCTTAACCCCTCTATCAGGGTAATAGCAGTACTCCAGCTAGCACTGTTTCCTGTTAACAACACTATAAAACAGTGTATACAAAATCTCAAGAGTTGTGATTGTTATATTTTTCTTAATCAGCGGTCGGTTTGATCGCTTCGCCGGCGGCATTGAGACCCGCGATATAACCGAAGGTAAGAGCTGGTCCAAGCGTACCTCCCCCACCCCAATAAGCATTGGCCGATGGGGCTGCTATGCAGTTGCCGGCCCCATAGAGACCGGGAATCGGCTGCCCATTCACATCCAGTACCTGGGCCCGGGCATTGATGATCGGGCCCCCATTGGTATCCAGGGTGCCCGGCGCCAGGATAATAGCATGATATGGCCCCTGATCGCTGAGAGGAAACATGGTGTAGTTGAAGGTTCCCGCTGGAGGCCAATCCGCATCCGGTACGGTGGGAGGGAAAGTGGTCCATTCCCGGTCATAAGCAGAGTCCCCCCGCTGAAAATCCAGATCCTGGCCGGTGCGAGCATATTCGTTGTAGCGGGCTATGGTTTGGGCCAGGTTGTTTTTGAATTCGGGAGCCAGGGCGAAACCGCCGGTATGGGGGGATATCTTTAGTAGACGCAGGGCGATGTTGTCCCCCAGTTCGTCCAAGGTCTGGCCAGATATGATCGCCGGATCGGTCGTCCCCAGAACTGGCAGAGGCGGGTAGCCCTGCCACAGATTGGCCGTGCGTTCATCATAGATCATAAAGAGCAGCAGGTTGGTCCACTCGCCTCGCTGAGGATCCCATACGTAATGTACCATGGTCCGGTCGTTGTAATTGCGCTTTTCATCCATGACCCGCTTACCAAAGCGATTAACCTGCAGCACGCTGTCCCCTAGAACGTAAAATAGATTGTTGATTCCAAAAGGATCCGCCAGAGCGGCTTCCAGAATAAGCTGGCTCCGGAAAGCGCCGGCCATGTTACCAAGAGCCGCGCCGATTGCTCCGCCCAAGCGGATGAAATCACCGGTATTGGTGGAAACCGAACATCCCCCCAGAATCGGCCCCCGCTGAAAACGCAAGATCAGGTCGGGATTTCGGGTGTAACCTCCGCTCCCGAATATAACGGCTTTACGAGCACGAAACCTCTTTACACCTTCACCTTCAACCTTCACTTCCAGCCCAATAACCTCTCTGGCGGCATTCAGTACAATCCCCACCGCTTCATGCCGGGTCCTTATCTCGATTCCATGGCTATCTGCCCAACTGTGGAGTTGGTCGATGAGCTCCCAACCCCAAGCCTGATTGCCTTCCTCATCCCGGGGGAAAAGCGTCCTGCCACGGATCATTTTGTTCTCCGGCAGCTGCTCTTGATAATCAACCTGGGGCTGCCCGGTCCAATTGACGTCCTGGATAGTCTGGAGAGCCCCGAGTTCTTCCAGGAATTCAATCGCCCCGGCGGCTTTATCGTAGAAGGTGCTTATGAGATCGTAATGGTTTTGGGGCAAGCCCAAGGCCGGATCTGAGGGGTTGTAGAGCTGGGGGTAGGATAAGCGAGCCATATAGCGCACTGCATCGTTTTTGACATCTTCGATGCCCTTTTCTCTCTGGAAACGGTTGTTGGGGATCCAGAATCCGCCTCCCGAATGCTGGGTGGTCCCCCCATAATCATCGCCTTTTTCAAGCATCATCACATGATCACCGCGGCTATTTGCGGTTATGGCCGCAGAGAACCCCGCTGCTCCGCTTCCCACCACCAGGACATCGGTTTCAAAATCAAAGACCATCCCGATACCTCCTCACCTTCGCTCCAAACAACTCTGGTAAGCAATCGCTTCTAGTTCGAATATAACTTGGTCCGCGGGGTCTGTCAATCCAAGTCGGGCAACATGGAGCCAGTGGACCCGCACTTGTATAACGGGCAAAAGTAAAGGACCGGACGCTACGTGGGATAGCGACGGTCCTCTACTCACGGTGGGTACTTAGCATCAAGCCTGTACCTCCTTCTGTTGTTACCCTGAGTCTTGCCATGGCGCCCGGCCTAAGGTCAGGGCTGGAAGCAGAAACCTCTCCGGTCACCGGCAGCCGTCAGGGAAAAACACCTCCTGTTATTCAAGTTCATTTGCTTGTCCCTTGCTCCCCATCGCCCTCCGACTTGTGACCAGATCAGCAACTTGGCGCTTAGCAGCAACGCCTTGGGTTCGGCTTGTCTGCGAACAAAACCAACAAAACTTGGGAATAGGAGAACCTTTTTCCCCGACTGGATTCAGGATAAATCCGGTCCCAGAGCCACAGCTCCAGTCCGGTATTTACAATATATTGCAGATGCCCGAACCGGTCAATTTTTGTGATTGTTTTCTTTTTCTTCAAGTTGCAGAATATGGTATGATGTTTGATAAATCGGGAATTTCGGTTGATAATTCCAGGTACTGGTTAATGGAGGAATAGATTCGTTATGTTGCATACGGTTCTGGTCACCAACGAACTGGAAATCCTAACTGATGTTCCCCTCAGCCGCTTGTCCGCAGGTGACGCCAAGTGGTTTTGGATCGATTTCGATGCTCCACGTGAAGAGGAAGCCGCCCTGCTGAGCAGCCATTTTCACTTCCATCCCCTGGCCATTGAGGATTGTTTCCAATATTTACAGCGTCCCAAACTCGACTATTACGACACTCACAACTTCTTTGTTCTTCAGTATCCCAAATCCGGCAGCATGGATCCTGAAGAAATCGATTTTTTTGTAGGCCCAGATTTCATAGTGACTGTCCACTTGCAGCCGTGTATGGGTCTTGATGAAATCCGCCAACACAAACTCATGTTAAAATCAACTCTCAATAGAGGCCCTTTGTATCTTTTTTACCTCATCATGGATAAACTCGTCGATGATTACTTCCCGCCTATGTACGAGATAGAAGACAAGCTATACCAGTTGGGAGATGCAGTTTCCAATCCCAAGTTTATCAATGATGTATTCGATCTGCGGGACCAGTTGCTAAGAATGCGGCGCATCATTTTGCCGATGCGCGATCTCATGTACAGAATTCTTAATTCCGATCGTTTGATAATCCCCAAAGATGAACGCCATTATTTCCGTGATATAGACGATCACCTGCATAAACTGGCCGAGATGGTGGAATCCAGCCGGGACGTGACTGCTGACCTGCGGGATAGTTACGTGTCCCTAAACTCTAATCGCATGAACACCATCATGACCACCTTGACTATTGTTGCCACTATTTTCATCCCCCTGACTTTCATCGTTGGTGTTTATGGAATGAACTTCGACAATATGCCCGAGCTCAGGTGGAACTGGGGCTATTATGCGGTCTGGATAGTAATGGTAGTTGTAGCTGCGGGTATGCTATTGTGGTTAAAGAAAAAAGGCTGGTACAAATGACGAATTTATCAATCAGATAAAGGCTGGTCAAAAAACATAAAACGGAGGTATGTATGGAAGAGAGAATGGAGCGAGTGAAATCCCAAATGTTAAACAGCGAATACACCTTTCCCCTTTTGCGGGAATACCTTTCGAGCCGGGGGGAAGTGCGGGCCAGCTTCAAATACTACCACGGCCCCAATCAGTGGCAAAAACGATTCTACCAGGAGGAACACGTTTTCCTAACCGACCGGGCCATTGTGATCGCCTGTCTACACAATAATGGCAAGATGACCATCGTCTCTGTCATGTTAAGCGAGATTGCACGCATCGAGAGGGACTATGACTTCGCCTCCAAAGATTCGAAAAACCTGATCCTGGCCAATGTAACCATCCGGCTGAAAAGGACCCTCAAGAAAAAGGATCCCGATGAACTGGTCTTCAAACGTCCCCTGCCAGAGGAACAGGGAGACCCGCAAGGCTATGAGGAACTGGTGGCCCTCCTGGACTGATGCCGATTACGTGTCAAGGGGACGGAGTTACTGACACATTCACAGGGTGAATGTGTCAGTAACTCCGTCCCCTTGACAAACCGGCATTATTGACCTCCCTACCCCTGCCATTGTCAAGCCTCCGCCATCGCATTAATCCAATCCTGATTTTATGCCATTTCAAACATGGGCCAACCTTGACCGTTTTTGCTGTGCATAACCATGCAGGCGATTGTAAACGCATTCCCAGGCTGGTAACATGACATTAACAGGGCAGGGAGGGAAACGCATGCATGAGCAGCCCGCCTCCAGAAACGACAATCGGGAAATTTTTATCAGCGAAGTCCTGGGACACAAGGTATACGACAGCGAAGGGCGGAAGGTCGGCAAACTGCAAGACCTGCTGGCCATCTGGGTCTCAGGCCATCCCCAGGTGACCGCTCTAAAACTGGAATCCTGGGATACGGTCCTGCCCCTGCAAATGGTGGCAGGATTCAATGCTGAGGAAATACGCTTGAAACAGTCTTTTGATCCCACTTTGCTGCGCCCGGCTGAAGCCGATGAGATTTATGTGAGCCGCTGGCTGTTGGACAAGCAGATCGTAGACATCCGCGGGGCCAAAGTGGAAAGGGTCAACGATATCCGCTTATGGTGGCATCACATCGAGGGCAAACCCAGGATCTCTTTGATGGAAGTGGACATTGGTTTGAGGGGTATCCTGCGCCGGTTGGGCTTCAAATTCCTGGCCCCCAAAGTCCCGGAGAGACTGCTGCACTGGGACCACTTCAAACCCCTTGCCACCCGCCACGCTAACCTGGAGCTGACCATCCCGGTGGAATACGTATCGCGGATGCATCCAGC
>CAZYGL010000072.1:0-7281 GCA_964647335.1 uncultured Syntrophomonas sp.
TAACGACAAATACAAGGGATTTTGGGAGCTGCGAGGATACAACAACCAGGCCGATCTACCTGATAAATAACCGTTCCTATGCAAGTACCTGATTGGATATTTGAGCTTTGCTGTTAAGGGCCATCTTATTAGTCAGCAGAACGTCTTGCGAACGCGAAGGAGGATCTGCATGCATGAATTGTCCATTCTGATAGGGGGTATAACCGGATCTGGGGTCAATGAAACCGGCGCCTTGATTGCGCGATTGTTTAATCGTTTAGGTTATTTCATCTACATGCATTATGATTATCCGTCAAGGGTGCGTGGGGGGCACAGCTTTGCCTTGCTCCGTGCCGCCGACCACCCTATCTCTGCCCATTCCGACGTAGTAGACTTGGTTCTGGCATTGGACCAGGAGAGCATCGATCTGCACCGAGCCAAGTGGAAGGCGGATACCGTAATTATCTACGATGCCGACCGCATTAACCTAGAACTGGAAAAACAGCCGCGGGCGACCCTGCCAATAAGTCTCATATTGAAGCAGGAAAGCGCCCCAACCGAATATCGGACCTTCTGTATGATTGGTGCCCTATGCAAGATTTGGGGTCTCGACCTGTCTTTGCTGCAAGAGGTAGTGGCAAAACACTCTCCTGCCGGTTCGGAACAGAAGCTGAATGTGGCTGCCAGAGGTTACGATTCGGCAGACCGATACCAAACAATCCCCAAAATCGACCGGCCCCCACTTCCGGTTATCAGCGGCAGCCATGCCATGTGCCTTGGCTTGGTCGAGTGTGGCATGCAGGCTTACGTGGCATATCCCATGACCCCCACCTCCCCTTTGCTGGAATACTTCGCCGCCTCCGCTCCAGATTTGGGCTTGCACGTACCGCTCCCCGAGAATGAAATCGCAGTCATGCTCATGGCACTGGGCTATGCTTACATGGGTGTCAAAACCGTTGTCGGCACCTCAGGAGGAGGATTCAGTCTCATGGTGGAAGGTTTGGGGCTGGCTGGACAAGCTGAGCTGCCGGTGGTTGTAGTGATGGGGCAGCGGGCCGGCCCGTCCACCGGCATGCCTACGAAAACAGCCCAGACCGACCTGCATTTCGTTCTCAACGCTGGCCATGGGGAATTCCCCCGCCTGATTGTGGCACCTGGTGATGCTGAAGAAGCCTATTATTGGGCCGGCGTAGCCCTGAACAAAGCCTGGCAATATCAGATCCCCGCCTTTCTCCTTACCGATAAGACCCTGGGGCTCAGCCTCTACAGCTTCGATTGGAATAATGTCAAGGATCTCAGGGAGGAATCCCCCTCGCTATGGAACGAACAAGGGGAATACCAGCGCTATTTCTCCAGTGAAAAGGGAGTTTCACCCCTGGCATTCCCTCCCCTTCCGGAGCAGGTAGTCAAGATAAACAGCTATGTCCATGATGAGAAGGGGATCACAACCGAGAATCCCGTCCTGGCAGTGGCTGCAGCAGACAAACGTCGCTTGAAGGAAGAATCACTGGCCATGGATTTGGCCAGCTACGAAACTGTAAAAGTTTACGGGACGGGATCAACCGCCTTATTGTGCTGGGGTTCCAATAAGGGAGTATGTGTGGAAATCGCTGCCAAGATGGGGCTTAGAGTCGTCCAGGTCTTGCTGTTGGCCCCCTTTCCCCGGGGTGCCTTGTCCCAGGCCCTAAAGGGAGTTAATCGTCTAATCTGTGTAGAATGCAATGCCACCGGCCAACTGGGGTCACTGCTTCAGCTGCACGGATTTGAGATTAATGACAATATCCGAAAATACGATGGCCGGCCTTTCTCCCTGCAGGAGCTGGAAAATGAAGTGAAGAAGGTGAGGAAATGAGTACCGGCAAATTGAAAACAACTGCCAAACCCGAATGGTGTCCAGGCTGCGGCAATTATGGCATCTTGAGCAACTTCCTGAAGGTGATGGATGATTTAATAAACGACGGGCTTGAGCAAGACAAGTTTGTCCTGGTAAGCGGGATTGGCAATCATGGCAAAATGGTCGATTACGTCAATCTAAACAGTTTCTATTCCATACATGGCCGGGCGGTTCCCGCAGCTCAGGCCATCAAACTGGCAAATCCCGAACTTAAAGTCATCTGCTTTGTGGGCGATGGTGACAGCTATGCAGAAGGTCTGGACCACTTGATATTTGCCGCCAAACGCAACTCCGATATTACAGTCCTGGTACACAACAACCGCACCTATGGTCTAGCTACCGGCCAGTTCACTCCTACTTCGCCGGTCAATTACAAGGGGCCAACCAGCCCATTCGGGATTCAAGAAACTCCCTTCAACCCGCTGGAATTGATGCTGGCCAGCGGGGCCACGTTTATTGGTCGAGCTTACCCGCCTCTGCAGCAGCACTTCCAGGCTATACTCAAAGCGGCGATCATGCACAGAGGTTTTGCTTTGGTGGATATCCTCCAAGTCTGCGTTTATTACAACAATCTCTATGATTTTTACAATCAATACGTATATGAAATCAACCCTGATGACCTGAGCAATCCCAGTGCAGCCTTACAGTTGCTCAAGTCCTGGGATTATAATTCCACCGCCCCGATAGCGGTCGGCACTTTCTATCAGGTTGCCAAAACCACTTGGGAGGAATACTATCCACGCCTGACTCCTCTCCAGCCCCAAATAAGGGTCTCAGCGCAGGAAGCTATGGCCAGGTTCATATGAATAGATGTTGCTTTTCCATGGTCATATGAACCGCTATAAAATCTCCGCGCAAATGCTAAAAAGTCACTATTAAAGGGCTTTTCTACCGTACCTCTTTGTGTCAAACATAGTGTTTATTACTGCTTAACTACTACCAAATGATGGACAGACTTCTTATACAACCTGGGCCAGGCTTTTAGCATCCTGCCATTCGAGATATTCATCATATGTCGTCAAGCGGTCAATAATTCCGTCGGGAGTAATCTCAATAATCCGGTTAGCCACGGTTTGCAGAAGTTGGTGGTCATGGGATACGAGAAATATGGTGCCGCCAAAAGCAGTCAAACCGTTATTTAGTGCAGTAATCGCTTCCAGATCCAAGTGGTTGGTGGGTTCATCCATAAGCAGCACATTGGCTCCTGAGAGCATCATACGGGCCATCATGCACCGGACTCGCTCACCTCCGGAGAGGACCTGGGCTTGCTTCTGAGACTCCTCCCCTGAAAACAGCATTCTTCCGAGAAAACCCCGGACAAATGTTTCTTCCTGGTCGGAGGAATATTGGCGCAGCCAGTCTACAAGATTTAACTCGGAGTCGAAGTAAGTTTCGTGATCTCTGGGGAAGTAAGCCCTGCTGGTGCTAAGCCCCCAGCTGAATTCGCCGCTGTCAGCCTCAATTTCTCCCATTAATATCTGCAGTAAAGCAGTTTTAGCCTGTTCACGGGGGCCTACCAGGGCGATTTTGTCACCTCGATTAACCACCAGATTGAAATCCTTGAGAAGCACTTCTCCATCAATGGTTTTGTTAAGGCTGCGAACAGTCAGCACGTTAACCCCTGCTTCACGATCTGGTTTAAATTGTATCCAGGGCAATCGACGTGAAGAAGGCCTGATGTCTTCCGGAGTGATCTTCTCCAACTGCCGCTTACGGGCAGTAGCTTGTTTGGATTTTGAGGCATTGGCACTAAATCTGCGGATAAACTCCTGCAGCTCTTTGACCTTAGCTTCGGCCTTTTTATTGGCATCTTTGGCTTGCTGCATAGCCAACTGGCTGGATTCCATCCAGAAATCATAATTGCCTACATAGATCTGAATTCTGCCGTAATCGATGTCAGCGATATGAGTACAGACACTATTCAAAAAATGCCGGTCATGGGAGACCACAATTATTGTGCTATCAAGCTCATAAAGAAAATCTTCTAACCAGGATATGGATTCCAGATCCAGATGATTGGTGGGTTCATCCAGCAGCAGTATATCCGGATGCCCGAACAAAGCTTGAGCCAGAAGCACTTTTACCTTGTCACTACCGTTTAGATCCAGCATCCTCATATTATGCAATGATTCGGGGATGCCTAATCCGTTCAGCAGTGAAGCAGCCTCTGCCTCGGCTTCCCAGCCGTTAAGATCGGCGAACTCACCCTCAAGTTCTGCAGCCTTCATCCCATCCTCTTCGGAAAAATCAGCCTTGGCATAAATGGCATCCTTTTCCTCCATAATGGCGTACAGGCGAGCATGACCCTTAAGCACTGTTTGGATTACCTCAAACTCATCAAATTCAAAATGGTTTTGTTTAAGAACAGAAAGCCGCACACCTGGGGGTACGATTACTTCCCCGGAATTGGCTTCAACCTCTCCGGCAAGAACCTTAAGAAATGTAGATTTTCCGGCACCGTTTGCTCCGATAAGGCCATAGCAATTGCCGGGGGTGAATTTAATATTCACCTTCTCAAAAAGGGGACGCAATCCATAACTTAGCGTCAAATTACTAGTGGAAATCATTCCCATACCGTCTTTCTACGTATATTTGCTCGCAACTTTTGTATTGTAGCAGTTATTAAGACCAAAGGCAAAACCATATAAAAAAATTGATAACTGCCAGTGCAGCCTGGCCCTTTGAAATATCCCCTCGTCTCCTAAAACTTTGTTTCAGAGGTGCCATAATGTGATAAAAATTATCCCATACTAATTCGAAATTAAATTAAATCTCGGATTTCAGGCAAAATAAAAACCACCCGCCGATAAGATTCTTTTATCAATGGATGGCAGATAATTTAGATAAAATATCTAATGCAGTCCGATTCTCCATGTTATTACAAGGTAGACTTCCGCACTACTTCTAGATCTTAATGTTCTTGGCATTCATTACGGTATCATTCGAATTTAGCGGATGCTGCCATTTATCTTGTTTACACACAACAGAACCGTCCCCTTGTGTCCCCATACTCAACCGCCTCCTATAATCTGTCATCGCTTGCTTTTCTCGCTTCTACTTCAGTATTTACGCATTCCGCTGCTTTTTGTCCAATCGTTTAACTATGTCCACAAGACCAAACCATCCACCGATAAAAGACCCACTCTCAAATGGAAGTCTTTGACTTGTAATTTAAGTTTAAAGAGGACAGCTGACTTTTTCGGCCATCTGCCCTCTAAAAATACCACCCTATTTTACATCAATTTTAGACCTTTCACCTGGGACGGAAAACACCCTCCTTTGGTCACCACTCAACCCCCGTTGATTTTCCTTCATCGCTTTATTCATGGTCGTGCTCGATAACCAGGCCCTCTACATGGTGCTTGCTCATGATTTTGCGCTTTTTTCGGTTCTCTTTGGTTTCAAAAAGAATATCCATATCATAGTTTTCCGGATACAGGTCCTCTCGGTCTATATGGAGGGTTAGGCGTTTGTGGTTAACAACATATTTCTTGCCCATTACCAATACTACCAGATCCCCCCGCCCATTCTGTTCCTCATAAACTATGCCGGTGCGCCGCATAGTGCTGATAAAGACCCGGTCGCCTATTTTTAGGTCTTTCTTAACATAACCTTCGCTCCGCTCTCGCTTCTCCTTTTCTCTATGCCATGCTTCCCCCTCACGTTTGTCTTCCAGCTGTATCCGAATTTCATTTTGATCTGCTATGCTGTCCACATATTGACCATAATCGGTTTGGTAGCTGATCCTTTCCCCGTAGGTAATTTCATGGGCCCTCTCTATGATATGCTTGTCCATCCCTAATCTCAAGGCAATGAGAAAGGCGTTGCTGTCTCCCCAGTTGCCGATGTGCAACTGATATAGGGGGCGGAGGCTGCGTATGTCAAAAGCCATGCATCCATTTTCAAAACCAGGCGTATTAAGAGCATATTCTTTTATCTCGCCAAAGTGGGTGGTCGCCACAATAGTAGTTCCCCTAGCAAAAATCTCCTCCAGCACCGCAATGGCAAAGCCGCGCCCTTCGCCTGGGTCTGTACCTGCCCCCAGCTCATCCATAATCACCAGAGTGGACGAGCTGCACGTCTTGATTATGGTTTGAATGTTTTTTACGTGCGATGAAAACGTACTCAGGGATTGCTCAATACCCTGTCCATCGCCAATATCGGCAAGTATGTCAGAGAAGACTGCAAACTCACTGCCCTCTGCTACCGGTACATGCAAACCGCTCTGTACCATCAAGGTCAGTAATCCGACGGTCTTCAAAGCTACAGTTTTACCTCCGGTATTGGGACCAGTAATAACCAGGGCCCGATAATCTGGCCCGATACTGAAATCAAGCGGAACTGCAATCTGCCCCAGCAGCGGATGGCGACCCTGACAAATCTTGATTTCATTGGCACAATTCAGACTGACTGCCTTCATATCCATGCTGCGGCTATATTTGGCCTTGGCGAAGACAAAATCATAATGGACCATTGCCTCCATATTGATGACAAGCTCCTGGCGATGCTTCGCTACCTGCGCAGATAGATATGCCAAAATCCGGTGGACTTCATGGCTTTCCTCCATTTGCAGGAGATTTAATTCCGCCTGCAGCTTGGTAATTACCGCCGGTTCCATGAACACCGTTGCACCGGTGGAGGACATATCAAGCACCTGCCCAGGGAATTTTTTCATATTCTGCCGGCGCACCGGCACCACATAGCGACCACTCCTGCTGCTAATAATGGAATCCTGCAGGACATCCTTATAAGCCTGCGAGTGAATAATTTCATTTAATTTTTGCTTGATCCGGTCCTCCACGATCAAGATCCGTTTACGAATCCGAGCCAGCTCAGCCGTGGCCCGGTCATCAACCTGGCCATTGATGATGCAGCGCTGAATTTCCTCGCGCAGCTCTTTTAATTCGTACATGGACCAGGCATAAGCGGCAATCCGGGGGCCAATCGGCTGCATGCCTGCCATGTATTTCCTGATCCGTTTCACCACCTCCAGCATGTTCTGAACTGAGCTCAGTTCCTGGGGGGGCAGGACCATTTCCTTCTCTGCTTTTACAACGCTGGTCTCCAGTCCCTCCATGGAAACCAGGGGCACACTTGAATTGACCGCCAGCATCGCAACAGCTTCGGTAGTTTCCGTCAACCAAGTATAGATAATGTCCATATCCTGACAAGGTTGAAGCGCAGCAATTTTCTGCCGGGCCTTTTCTGTCAGGGCATATTTTTTGATTTCTTCTATCACCTTATCAAACTCAAGGGTGTTCATCGTATATTGATTCAACTTGTTTCACTCCTGTTTTAAAAAAATAAGGGCTGGGAAAGAACACGGCGGCTCCTTCCCAGCCCTAAAGGCTAACCTACTGATCTATTCCCTGCCTAAGGGTACAAAAATACCGCGCTACTAAATGATA
>CAZYGL010000073.1:0-7251 GCA_964647335.1 uncultured Syntrophomonas sp.
CGAACGTTTTGCGGGGGCTTATACTTTCATGCGCTGGGGGCTGGTTATTTTTTTGGCTGTCATTTATGGCATTAGCATAATGGCAGCGCTCGGATATAATCTGGATGTTGCCCTGCTGATCAAAGGAATGGTAGCTGTTCTGTTTATTGTTATCGGCAACTTTATGGGGCAATTCCGCCACAATTATTTTGTGGGTATCAAGACCCCATGGACTCTCGCCAATGAAGAGGTCTGGAGGCGCACCCATCGCTTGGGCGGGCGTATCTGGGTGGTATGTGGATTGGTCTGCTTGGCTGTGTCCCCAATTGAGTCTCCGTGGGGAGCGGGAGTTTTTTTTGCTGCCTTGATGATAATGGTGGTTGTGCCTATTGTATATTCCTATATCATTTTTGCAGACCTTCAGAAAAGATAAATTATGTGTCAACAACTCCGTCCCCGTGACAAGAGGGGGGAGATGTGGGCGGCCAGGAGGGTGGTGCCTTCCCCGCGCCGCTGCAGCCTGCCGCTGACCAGCAGGGGGCCGTTTTGCGGGCCGAAGATATAAGACCCGTACTGCATATAGACGTCTTCAAACATGGTCACATCGGTTATCCCATATTCGTCTTCAAGGGAGAAGAACACGGTGATGCGCCCACTGCGGGTAGGAGGCCGGTGGGGGTAGAGGAGCAACCCGGACGCCTTGACCTGGGCGCCGGATTGCAGGTCCTGCAGATCCCGGCTGGAAAGGATACCCTGGTTTTGCAGGCGGGATCGCCAATCGGCCATGGGGTGCTCGCCTACATAAAGGCCCAGCAGTCGGTACTCCCAGGCCCTCTTTTCGGCCCGGCTGAAGTCCAGGCAATCAGGGGCATTTGCCGCCGCGCTGAAAAGCAGGGTCTCTCCATTTTGCCGGGCCCGTCGTTTTTCCAGGTAAGGGGAGATCTGCCCAAGGAGAAAACGCCGATTAGGACATAAAGAGTCCAAAGCTCCGCACCGGGCCAGGTTCTCCAATTCGTCCAGGGGAACGCTGGTGCGCATAACGAAATCAAGGCCCGAAGCGTAGGGCTGCTGTGCCCGGGCTGCCAGGATTGAGTCCAGGCTCTCCCGGCTCAAACCCTTGATCTGCTTGAGGCCAACCCTTATGGCTTTTTCACCTTCCACGCTGAAGTCGCCGGCGCTTGCCCCTACATCGGGGGGCAAAAGCCTGATCCCGCGGCGCCTCGCTTCATTACCAATTATACGCGGGGGGTAAAACCCCATAGGCTGGTTGTTCAATATGGCCGCATAGTATTGAGCGGGATAATGTTTGATCAGATAGGCGGTTTTATAGCTGGTGGTGGCGAAGGCCGCGGCATGGGCTTCACAAAAACCGTAGCTGGCATACCCCAACATACTGTTAAAGATATCCTCGGCCAGGTTTTGCTCCACCCCTCGCTCCACCGCGCGGTCGACGAAGATCTGCCCTAATTCCTGCATGCGCTTCTGGGAACGGGAGTGGGTCATCACCCTGCGCAGCTGGTCTGCCTCCGCCGGGCTGAATCCCGCGATAGCCCGGCCGATTTCGATTACCTGCTCCTGGAACAAGACTACCCCATAGGTCTTCTTCAAAATCGGTTCCAGCCAGGGGTGCATATAGCTTACTTCCTCCTGCCCCAGTCGCCTGGCTACGTAGGGGTCTACCATATTGCCTTTAATGGGGCCGGGTCTTATCAAGGCCATGCTGGCTACCACATCTTCGAATTCGGAGGCCTGGAATCGGCTCTGCAAAGCCCTCTGGGCCGGGCTTTCCAGTTGGAAGACGCCTATTGTCTCGCCCCGGTTGATCATCTCATAGGTCGCCCGATCATCCAGGGGTATCTCGTCATATTCAAGGTCGTGCCCGCTTTGCCGCAACTGACCGGTCGCATCCTGTATGACCGACAGGGTGCGCAGGGAGAGCAGGTCCAGCTTCACCAGCCCCAGCCCTTCGATATCGTCCTTGTCAAACTGGCTGATCACCGGCCCCAGGCCGGATCGTTGCAGGGGGGTGAGCTGGGTTATGGGCAGGTCGCTGATAACCACACCGCCCAGGTGCATTCCCAGGAAACGTGGGAATCCAGCCAGGCGCTCACAGCATTCCAGCAGCAGTTCAAAACGCTCTTCATGCAGCGGGCTGTCCCTGAGTTCAGGGAGTTTGTGCAAGAGGGCCCTGATCTGGTCCGCCCGGGCGTAAAAAGGCATCCGCTTGCAGAGAGGATCCATCTCCGCTTCAGGAAATCCCAGGGCTTTGCCCAGTTCCCGCAGGGCGGAACGAGCCCGGAAGCAGTTATAGGTGGCTACCCGGGCCACGTGCTCCGGCCCGTATTTTTTGTATATATAATCGATCACTTTATCCCGGTGGCGGGATTCAAAGTCTATATCGATATCGGGCATACCCACCCTCTCAGGGTTCATGAAACGCTCGAACAGTAGTCCGCGCTGCAGGGAATCTACCTCGGTGATACCCAGGCAATAGGCTACCAGCGAGTCGGCCGCCGAACCACGGCCGGCATAACGTATACCTTGCTGGCGGGCATAGTTGGCCAAATCCCACACCACAAGGAAATAATCGGGGAAACCCATCTGTTCTATAATCCCCAGTTCATGTTCCAGGCGGGTCTCGACTGCCGGGGTGATTGCGCGGTAGCGATGACGGGCTCCTTCCCAGGTGAGTTGGCGCAAAACCAGGGCAGCATCCTGGGCTGGCAGGAGAGGGAAGCGGGGGAAGTGAAAAACTGCGCCCTGCAGGATCGGCTGGCAGCGGTCAGCAATCCGCAAAGTATTGGCCAGGGCCTCCGGGCAATGGGCGAAAAGGGCCCGCATCTCAGCAGCCGACTTGAGATAAGCCGCCCCGTTCATGGGCCGGTCGGGGTCGATGTCATTTACGGTGCATAGTTTCTTGGCGCAGCACAGGAGGTCATGCAGGAAATAATCTTCGTGACGAGCGTAATGCACGTTGTTGCTGGCTGCCACCGGGATCCCAGATTCCCGGGCCAACTCCAGGAGGCGCCGGTTCAGGTAGCGGTCGCCGGGCAGTAAGAGGTTTTGTATTTCGATATAGAAATTATCCCGGCCCCATAAAGATTTGTAATATTCGGCCTGCTCCCGGGCAGCCTGGTAATGGCCCTGCAAGATGAGCCGGGCCAGATTACCGCGCCGGCAGCCGGAGAGGACGATCACCTCACTCAGGGCTTCCAGGTCACGAGCGGCTGCTCTTGCCTGGCCCCGGGGATTATTGAGATGGGCGGCGGTAAGCAAACGGCACAAGCTGGCATAGCCTTGTTCATTTTGGGCCAGAAGGGTTAGGTGACTGCCATCCTCGAGGCTGATTTCCACCCCCTGGATGGCCTTCAAACCGGTCTGGCGGGCCGATTGAGCAAACTGCACTGCGGCGGAGAGGTTGTCGTGATCACAGATCGCCAGAGCCGGCATGTCCAGTTGTGCCGCCTGTGCAACCAGCTCCTCCACCGAGCTGGCCCCGTCCAGGAAAGAAAAAGAGCTGTGGCAATGGAGGTGCACAAAACTCATAACCGGCTCCTAGTCATAGGTTTTATATAGATACCAGCTATTTTCTTCCCGGTCATAAAAAATCTCCCGCACGCTCTGATCTTCGAAAACCAGCCGATAAAATGATTTTTCACTCTCTCCGGCCCACCAGCAGCCGGTATCCTGCCAGCATTCCAACAGTTCCAGAACCTGCAAGGTTTGTCCCCGGAACTTCATTTGGACCGGTTCCTGTCCGGGCCCACATTCGACCTGCAAAACGGGATAGCGTTTCATTCCAATCCCCCCGGAGAGGAAAAACGCCAGGGATCCCAAAAACGCAAGATTTCTTCCCGCCGCTCGATCGCCAGCCCCATGCCGATACTATCGGGAAAACGCTGCAAAAGCTGCTCCATGATTGCTGCGCGCCTCTGCTGCCTGGCTTCATCCTGGCGGATTGAGCGTAAGGTGAAGAGGTTTTGGCTTCGCATCTCCAGGGGCTGCAAACCTTCCAGGCACACCCTCAAGCCCGTAACCGGCTGCTCCAGGGCAGCGGGCAGCAGCCCCGCCATGATCAAACCCAGGCGAGACATATCATGACAGGCCTGGGCAAGCCGCCTTTCCAGGTAAATAGGCGGTGCTTCCCCCAGTTCCAATTGCAGCTTGACCTGTTGGCAGGCAGCATGCCGCTGGCCGAGTATAGCCCCCAATTCCCGGGCAGAATCTTCCAGGACCAGCAGGAGCTGGTTGCGGTCGGCACAGCCTTCAGCCAGTTCCAGGGAGTAAGCCAGCCGTTCCGGAGGATAAAGGCCTCTTACCGGGCGGTAATCCCGCCCCTGGATATTTTGCCATAGGCTTGCCGGGTTTCTTTTCAGTATCTGCTGCAGGCGAAGCGGGCTTAAAGCGGCCAGTTCACCTACCTGCATGTAGCCCAGCCTCTGCAGGAGACGGATCTCCCGGCGGGATAGAGGAAAGAATTCCTCCACCGGCAGATCGAGGAGAAAGGCGGCTTCCTTACCAGGGAGAACCTGGATTATTTCCGCTCCTTGCTGCTGAAAGCGGCGATAGCTGCCGGGGGAAGCCCCGTGCAGGCTGGTACGATTGGCGGCCAGCATTGCCAGGAGGGGAGAGGTCGCCAGGCCGACTGAAGCACCCCCGCAGGTGTTTGCGGCCAGGGCCTCAGCCAGGTCGCGCAAAATATCGCTGATGCAGTTAAAAAGGCTCAGATCCAACAGCAATTCCTGTTCGCCGATAGGCTCCAGTATTGAACTGTGGCCGCTGCATGCTTCCAGCAGTTCTTCCTCGATAGATCCGGTATTCAGGCGCATATAAATGATCTTGCGCATCGGTGCTCATCTCCTCTTCGGTATTCATATGCTACAATAGAACAAATGTTCTGTCAAGAACCGCCGCCAGGAGAGAAAAAGTGTTTTTGGGTGGACTTGGAGAGGATAGTTGCGGTAAATTATTGGCAGGCTTATTAATTTGGAGGTGCTGAATTGCTAAAACTGATTGATAAAGGGGTCTACTTCATAAACAATACCAGCCTGGTTGAAGCAGGGGAAAATGGAGCCGCTGACCTGGTCATCGGTCCGGGTTCTGCCGCCAACCTGGGGGTTGATATCAGCAAGCTTGTCCCAGAGCAGGCGAAACAAAACACCATCGCTTATCAGATTATTATGGATCACAACACCAGCGGTGATCCGAAACAGCTCAAACTGAAGTTTGATGCCCTGGCTTCCCATGATATAACTTATGTGGGCATCATCCAGACCGCACGGGCCAGCGGACTCAAGGAATTCCCGGTCCCGTATGTTTTGACCAACTGTCATAACAGCCTCTGTGCGGTGGGAGGGACCATCAACGAGGATGACCATGTTTTTGGGCTCTCTGCGGCGCAAAAATATGGCGGCATATATGTGCCGGCTCACCTGGCGGTCATTCACCAGTATATGCGGGAAATGATGAGTGCCTGCGGGCACATGATCCTGGGCTCGGACAGCCATACCCGCTACGGCGCCCTGGGCACCATGGGCTTCGGTGAGGGCGGACCGGAATTGGTGAAACAATTGCTGCAAAAAACCTATGACCTGGCCTATCCCGAGATTATTGCCGTATACCTGCAGGGCAAGCCCCAACCGGGGGTAGGCCCCCAGGATGTAGCCCTGGCAATCATCGGTGCGGTTTTCAAGAACAACTTCGTCAACAACAAGGTGATGGAATTCATCGGTCCGGGCATCCGCGATCTGTCGGTAGATTACAGAAATGGCATCGATGTGATGACCACTGAGACCACCTGTTTGAGTTCCATCTGGTCGACAGATGAAAAAGTGGCCGAATATTTGAAGATCCATGGCCGGCCTCAGGCTTATGCCCCATTGAATCCGGGGCCGGTGGCTTACTATGATGGCGCGGTGGTGGTGGACCTCGATAAAATCGAACCCATGATTGCATTGCCGTTCCATCCCAGCAATGTTTACACCATCGCCGAGCTTAACCGCAATGCTTATGATATACTGCGCGAGGTGGAAATCGCAGGCCAAAAACAGATGGAGAACCCGGACATAAGGTTCAGCCTGACCGACAAACTGGTAGGGGGGCGGCTGAAGGTTGACCAGGGGATCGTGGCGGGGTGCGCAGGCGGCAGCTTCGAAAACCTATACCAGATCGCTGCCATGGTCGAGAACCGCTCTATAGGCAGCGGGGAGCTGGCCTTCAGCGTTTACCCGGCCAGCCAGCCTATATTTATGGAGCTGATCAGAGATGGTGCCGCAGCCAAAATGATGGCGGCCGGAATCACTATGAAGACCGCCTTCTGCGGACCATGTTTCGGAGCCGGGGATGTGCCTGCCAATGGAGCACTTAGCATTCGTCACACCACCCGTAATTTCCCCAATCGTGAAGGTTCTAAACCAGATGAGGGCCAGATATCTTCGGTGGCCCTTATGGACGCCAGATCAATAGCCGCGACGGTACTTAACGGAGGTTTCTTGACCCCGGCGACTGCCATGGAGATCAAACCCGAACCGGCATCTTATTATTTCGACCCCCAGATATACAACCACCGGGTCTATAATGGCTTCCGGCAGCCAGAAGTTGGGGAAGAACTCAAGTTCGGACCCAATATCGCCGACTGGCCCGAGATGGTGGCCCTGCCCCAGCACCTGCTGCTGAAGGTGGCTGCGCTCATCACCGATCCGGTGACTACCACCGATGAGCTAATCCCTTCCGGGGAGACCTCCTCTTTCCGCTCCAATCCGCGCAAGCTGGCTGAGTTCACCCTGTCCAGAAAAGATCCGGCTTATGTAGGCCGGGCCAAAGCCCTGGACCGGCTTGAACAGGAGCGCCGCAGCAGGTTGGCCTTAGGTTCTGAGGGAGAGATGTCGGAGGATCTCAAGGCTATCTGCCAGAGATTGATCGATACTTTGGACTATTTCAAAGACTGCCCGGATATGCTTAGGACCACTGGCCTGGGCAGTGTGATCTATGCTATCAAACCAGGTGACGGTTCGGCCCGGGAACAGGCCGCTTCCTGCCAGAAGGTCCTGGGGGGGTGGGCCAATATTGCGGTGGAATATGCCACCAAACGTTACCGGAGCAACCTGGTCAATTGGGGCATGCTGCCCTTCACCATCGCCCCGGGGGAAGTGCCCTTTTCCGTTGATGACCTGATCTTCATACCTGATCTGAAAGACAGGCTAAAGGAGGGTCAGGGAAGCATGAAGGCTTATGCCATAAACAGCCAGGGGGAAGTGAATGAACTTACCCTGT
>CAZYGL010000074.1:0-7198 GCA_964647335.1 uncultured Syntrophomonas sp.
GCAAGATAGTCCGGCAAGGCGCAAGCTGAGAATTCCGGCACGCTTTCCCGGGCCATCATTATTACCTGAGTGCGAGGATCATAACGCCTGATGGCTTCCGCAGCACTATTGGCTGCTGCCCCATTGCCGATAATCACAATTGTCTTCATTGCATGCTCCCTTAATCAATGAGCCCTGGCAAGAGTCTGCGTTTAGCTTCAGCCTCTCTCACCAAGTCCATAATATCGGCCAAATCAGCATATTGCAGTGCCCCGTACGGACAGTATTTAACACATTGCGGGTCACCGCCACATTGATCACAATTTTCCACCCAGTCATGCAAGTAGTTGTAAGTGCAGGCATTAAAAGGACAAGCGACCTGACACACCCGGCAACTGATACAGTTCTCCAAACTGCGGATGGTGACCCCAGATTCATCATCTTTGCTGATAACATTCATGAGACAAGCTGCAGCGCATGGCGGATCAGCGCATTGACGGCAAGTCATGGGGATAAAAAGTCCTGCCTTTTCGTCCCGCCAGATGAGAATGCGAGCCAAGGAAGGCTCACATTGACCGTTCCTGTGAATGGAACAGGCTATCTGGCACGTACCACATCCGGTGCACTGGCTGCTATCGATTATTATTCGCCGGTTCATGTCTTTCCTCCAAGGCCTGCAGGGTCAAGCCAGGCCAAGTTCCTTTATTTTTTCCTCGCTCGGCTTGCCACTATCCGGGTCCCAGCCCCGTGCCTGATAGTAATTCCTCAAGACTTGAATAATTTGCTGTTCATCAAGTTTCATAGCCCCGCCATCCTCTTGATAAAACCGCCTTGGGAATCTGGAGTCCTCTGTTTTTTCACCCTCGCGAAGATTGAAAAGTTTCATCACATTCCATATCCTTTCAGCAGCACGCATCAATTCCTCCGGGGTCATCTCCAGGCCGGTCCATGCGGTATAGGCCTCAGCCAATATGGTAGGTCCTATCTTGTGTTCCACCGGCGGTCTTATGCATACTCCCAGGGCATTGAACAGGTTAATAAGGTCCTCTGCCCAACGAGACATGACTGCAATATCAGTGGTGTCTTCCTCCAGGTCAATGGCTTTTTTCTTAAGATTATCGGGCATATCCAGGGCCTCATACATCTTCTTATCAAAACCGAAGCGTTCCTTTTGGTAGGCATATTTATTTTCGTTATAACGCAGGTTCTCGATGGGATTGCGGCAGCGCAGGTGGTCGCCCCCCCTCACGTTGGTGAGCATGCCCAGGCTCCAGGTGGAGAATCTTCCCCGCGGATCGATCATCGGCATCTCCAAGCCCTTGATGTGCATGGCGTAATTTTCTCCGCCGGCGATTTTCTGCCCTGCCAGCTTGGCCCCTTCAGCGAGAATATCACCAAGACCGCGGCGGTGTGCGATGTCATCCATCAGGCGTAACAGGGCGGCATCATCCCCGAAGTTTAGCTCATAACCTAACTCATCCGCGGTAATAATCCCCCGGGCAAACATTTCTGCTGCCATGGCCATGACAGAAGCAGCGCTGACCATATCCATGCCATAGCGCTGCCCCATTTCTGCAGCTTTGACACAAGCTTCCAAACTCATGCCACAACCCGATCCAAAAGATACCGTCGGGGTAACCTCCATGTCCTTCATCCTCAGCCCCTGGAAAGGCCCTTCCTTGATTTCCACCCAGTGAGCACAGGCGATAATACATGATTGGCAGGCAATATGGCCTTTGGTAAGTTCTTCGACTTTGTTACGGGCAAAATTCTCCTTCCAATCCGGCAGACAGCCCTGGGTATAATTGTGAGCATTGAGAGCCTTAAAGCTGCCGTACGGCATGGCTGCGTTCATGCTCCCATAGCTTTTGAACGGCTGGAAAAACGGGGATGACTCGATAAGCTGCCTGGCTTTCCAGGCAATGGCGATGAAATCATCAGTCCGGTGCGGAGAAAGCCCTTGTCTGCCTTTCACCACTATCGCCTTCAAGTTTTTGGCTCCCATTACTGCTCCCAGACCGGTGCGTGCCCATGCATCGTAATAACTATTCTCGATGCAGGCAAAACGCACTTTGTTCTCCCCAGCAGGTCCTATTAAAGCTATTTCCGCTCCAGGATACTTCCTTTTCAGTATGTCAAGGGCTGCCCAGGAATCCTTGCCCCAAATCTCGGCCGCTCCCAATATCTTGACTTCACCATCTTCGATCAGGAGGTAAACAGGCGTTGGAGATTGGCCTTTAATGACAAGGACATCGAATCCGGCATTCTTTAGTTGAATACCAAAAAACATGCCCGAATTGGAGGTTCCGAACAGACCAGTCATGGGAGATTTGGCTGAGACCTCAGTCCGTGACGCGGTAGGGAACGGTGAGCCAACCATGGTACCAACCCCGAATACCAGCACATTATCGGGCCCCAATGGATCAGCTCCGGCAGGAACCTGATCGTACACAATCCTGGCGTTGAATCCTATTCCCCCGAGGTAATCGCGGCACATATCATCCGGCAGTTCCCTGACCTGAAGCTGTTTCTCTGAGAGATCCACCTCCAGTATTTGTCCAGCATAACCTATTGATTTGAGCATATGTGTATCCCCCTTGTCTCCAGCTTCTCAGCGGTATTATCTGTCTGCTGACCATGCGGTCTTAGGGCATCGAGATCCGGCAGTTGTTGCATGATTGCATTATAACACGCCATCAGGCTGCTGGGCGCATATTTTGTTGGTATGCAAACTATTTTTTGTCTCGCTCCCTGCTGCCCGACAGGATTGGATTAATTGCAGTAAAAAATGGGCTCCTCGCTTGCGAAGAGCCCATGCTGCCAACAACTCAACCTGGTCACCATTCGTTTACCCATGGCAGAGCAGGCCGACCACATTGTTTAAAAATTGCTCTCTCCAGGTCTGCATCACGTCCCATCTGTACAGACTATTCCGTATCAAGCGCATAGCCGCTCCCGGGCCGGCATATTCGATGAGTTCATCCTCGTAGAGTTCGGCCCAGCGGACAATCATTGCTGGGGTTATCTCCAGATGAAATTGAAGCCCCCAGATGCAGTCTTGCACTGCAAAAGCCTGATTGCGGCACCAGTCACCATAAGCCAAAAGACTTGCCTCTTCCGGTAAATCAAAAGTATCGCCATGCCATTGGAATACCGCAATTTTTTCGGGCAGAGCGGCAAATATAGGATCTGCCTGACCAGCTTCCGTCAAGCATACATGGGACCACCCTATCTCTTTGACTTGATTAGGTCTGACCTCTGCCCCCAGTGCTCGAACAATCAATTGGGCTCCCAGGCAAATCCCAACGGTTGGTATTTTTTTGGCAAGAGCTTCTCTGACCAGCTGCTGCACCTGTCTCAGATAGGGATAGCGGATCTCCTCGCAGGCACTCATGGGCCCCCCGAGAATTATCATCCCCTGGTATGGTGTGAGATCCGCTGGCAGGAGTACACCGGGCTTGTCCATACACCTGATGTCCAGCGAGCAATTTCTGCTCAGCAACATCGGTTCCAGCAATCCAGGACCTTCGCATTCGATGTGCTGGATGATTAACTGCAGCACCCTGACCACCTCGCCTCTCTTATCTGCACTCATCTGACATATTGGTTGCCTGTCCATGGCAACGGCTGAATCATTGCCGTCTAATCCAAAAAATAAGTCCTCGCCAGGTAACGACGAGGACATCTTTGTCCTTTTCGACAGAAGGAGTTTGAGAAAAGTCCTTCTTTAATAACAATATAATGATTGAAAATCCCACAAGCAACCGATTTTGCAAAGTATCTTGTATACTTAGCATCCAGGTTCGGGCAGCAATCTATACGTTAAACCAACTCCCACCTATAAACTCGCGCAGAATGGAATTGGGGGGCACATTGGCCGAGGGCAGAGTCCGGAAATAACTCAGGAATCGCAATAAACGCCGGGCCTCCACGTGTTCTGGATAACGATTGCTAATATCCTGCAGCAGAGGTTCGGCATAAGCCCGCAGTACTGCCAGTTCGTAAACCAGGGAGGAATTGAACATCACATCTGCGTTCTCCTGGAACGGGAATATGTTTTTTTCTTCACCGGCTCGTACCGAAGGCCAGCGTTTGATGGTATTCAGCGCAGAATAGCCACGGGTCCGGCTGTCCCTGACCATCCTGCGGATCAAGCGGCTGTCCGTGGTGGGTATCCGATTGCTGTAGTCGAGATTCAGTTGGGTCAAGGCACTGATATATATCTTGTACTTACTGCTCATTGGAATCTTCCAGGTCAGACGGTCGTTCAGCCCGTGGATTCCTTCAATGACAATGGGTTCTTCAGGCGGTACTTTCAACAGCATGCCCCGGGGCTCACTATAACCAGTGCGGAAATTGTAAACAGGTATTTCTACTTCCTCCCCCGCCAGCAGCCTCAGCAGATGATCATTGAATAGTTCCAGCTTTAAAGCTTCCAGAGCCTCGAAATCATATTCCCCGCTGCTGTCAATAGGTGTATCAACTCGGTCAACAAAATAGTTGTCCAGCGATATGGATACCGGGCGGCGTCCGTTGACTCGAAGTTGGATCAAGAGCCGGCGCGCGAAGGTGCTCTTCCCGGACGAAGACGGACCCGAAATAAGCACCACCCGGGCGTTGGGATTGCTGCAGATAGTATCGGCGATGTAGGCAATCTTCTTTTCATGGAGAGCCTCGTTTATCTGGATTATCTCATCGACTTCTCCCCGGGCAATAAAACCGTTGAGGGCTGCCAAATGCGGTGTCTGCAGCATTTCTACCCACTTCTTGGCTTCCTGGTGGATCATTGCCAGTTTTTTCTGTTCACGAAATGGTTTCACCAGCTCCAGATCGTCAATCTCCGGGGTCCTCAGCACCAAGCCCGGGGAATGATACAGTACCCGGAATTTATCCAGCAGACCAGTATTCTTTACCATATACCCGTAGAAATACTCGCGATAATCATCCAGTTCATACACATGCACTGCATCCTTATCGCGGAATTCCAGCAGCCCAACTTTATCCTGCTGGCCCTGGGCGGCAAACATGTGAATAGCCTGCTCCTTGGTGACCAGGTAGCGCTCTATGGGGAGATCGCGCCGGACCAATTCACGCATTCGATCCTGAATGGCTTCAATTTCGATGTCGGTGGTTTCCTCTCTGAGAAATTCACAGTATAAACCATTGGAGAGGGTGTGTTTAATCATCAAGGTACGCTCCGGATAAAGATCGTGGCAGGCTTTAATCAGCAGAAAACTAGCACTGCGACGATAAATCCTGAGACCCGCCTCAGTAGATGTGTCCACCGGTTCCAGCTCGCAATCCGTGGCTAGGACATAATTAAGATCCCGGAGCGTGTTGAAGACGATGGCGGCCACGATAGGGTGAGGCCACTGGTTTTGAATCATGGCGATGAAGTCCGCAGTGACAGTCCCTTTAGCAACATCGAAAGAGCCTAGTCCCTTCACCTGGATGGCGACATTATTCCTGTCAATGATCGGCTCAGTCATCCAGTTCCTCTCCTCTCATCTTTGGGCTCTTGCTTCAGCCCGGATCCAATCTCGGCGTTCCTGTGTTATCAACGGAAAACGGCCTGCAAACGTGTCCTTAGGCCCTCCCGGATCAGTTCCATCCGCTCATTCACTTCCGACTCGGTCAAGGTGCGTTGATCGGACTGGAAGGTCAGGTTGAAAGCCATGCTTTTATGGCCAGGAGTTACCTGTTCTCCCGTATATATGTCAAATACCTGAACCCTGGCCAGCAGCTCTCCGCCACATTCCTTGATTACGTCCACAACCTGGGCTGCTTGCACCTCCTGCTTGGCAACCAGTGCCAGATCTCGTTCTACAGCGGGGTAGCGAGTTATTGCTGACATCATGACCCTGGGTCTGGAGCAGGCATATAGATTGTCCATATCCAGCTCAAATGCGCAGGTCCGCGGTCTAATGTCAAATTGCTGCCTTACCAGGGGATGTATTTCCCCAATTATGCCAAGTTGTATGCCCTGGCTGACTATTCTGGCTGTTCTGCCCGGATGGAAAGAGGGCTCTTGTGTCTCCTCCCACACAACGTTTCCAACTCCCAATTTGCTGAACAGGTTTTCCAGGGTTCCCTTTAGATAATAGTAATCCAGATCCAGATTCAATTTAAGCCAATTGGGATCAGTACTCCCGGCCACGATCGCCCCCAGTTTGAGCACCCCCAAGGGCAGCTCCTCACCCAGGGGATAAAAAACCGAACCCATTTCAAAGAAGGCCAGGTTGGTGTTCTTTCGCGCCAAATTGCGGCTGATTGTCTCCAACATCCCTGGCAACAGCAAGGGTCTCATAATGCTTTGTTCCTCCGACAGAGGATTGGCGACCTTGACCACCTGCCTGAACTTGCTGTCTGGCGGCAGCATCAGCATGTCAAAATATCGGGGGCTTACAAAACTGTAAGTAATTATCTCATAAAATTGATTGGCCATGAGTTGCTTGACCTGATCTTTGAATTTCTGAAACGTATCCAGTCCGCCTTGAGTCGTATCACCACGAGGCAGTGTTGCCGGAATATTTTCATAGCCATAAAGGCGGGCTACCTCCTCGATCAAGTCTGCTTCCATCTCGATGTCGGGCCGATAAGAAGGAATCGTCACCAACAGGGCGCCATTTTCTGTTTGCCACTCCAATTTCAGGTCACTCAGATAATTTTGGATCTGGGCAGGGCTTAATTCGGTGCCCAGCAGATAGTTGACCCTCTCCGGCCGCAGCCAGATTTTGGGCAGAGGCAGCGGATCTGGATAACAGTCACATACACCGGCCGCAACTTCGCCCCCTCCATATTTTGCCATGAGGGCCGCTGCCCGGTTGGATGCATAAATAACACCATTGATATCTATCCCTTTTTCGAACCTAACCGATGAATCGCTGCGCAAAGCCAATTTACGCGCAGTCCTGCGTATGCCGGTACCTTTAAAATAGGCTGACTCCAACAAAACATTAATCGTATTTTCGTTTATTTGCGTATTCTGACCTCCCATAATGCCAGCCAGGGCCACCGGACGACCGTCGTCGGTAATCAAGAGCATATCGCGGTCGAGTTCCCTGGCAACATCATCGAGGGTGGTGATGTTTTCATCCTGATTGGCCCTTCTCACCACAATCTTTTTGGCTGCGCCCAGCAGGTCATAGTCAAAAGCATGCAGAGGTTGATTGCATTCAAGCATAACATAATTGGTAATGTCTACGATATTGTTGATAGG
>CAZYGL010000075.1:0-2924 GCA_964647335.1 uncultured Syntrophomonas sp.
GTCCTGGTGGAGTGGCTGCATTCATTGTTTGGCGCCAGCCGGCGAACCAAGCTGGTGTCGGGAGTGGCCGTGCTCATGATCTATGCTACCATGATCGGATGGCCAGCCCCGGTCGTAAGGGCTGTGATAATGGCTGTTCTATGCATGGTCGCATATTACAGCGGCAGGGAAACCAACTTATTGAATTTCCTGGCCATGGCAGGTATTGCCCTCCTGCTGATAGATCCCCACAACCTGTTCAGTTTGAGTTTCCAATTAACCCTAATGGCGACCTGGGGTTTGGTTTACCTGTTCCCCCTGTTAAGGAAGTGCCAGCCGGCTAACAGCCTATGCAAGGATTTGCTCCTGCTGCCTCTAGCGGCTGAATTGGCGGTTTTGCCGCTGGTAGCTTATCACTTTAACCTGTTCTCCCCGGTTTCTATAATCACCAATATATTTATTACCTATCTGGCCGGCGCAGCGGTGATACTTGGGTTTTGCGCCTTCCTGCTGACTCCTCTGCTGCCTTCACTGGCCGCGTTGGCCCTTTTTCCTGCAGGCATGTGCATAGAGGCGATCCTGTTCATAGTCGGGAAACTGCAATTGCTTCCAGGAGCTTACTGGTGGGTTGCCTCTCCTGGTGTAGCTTTGGTAATCGTTTACTACTTGGGACTAGGGCTGCTTTGCCAGGGCCTTAAAATCCAATGCCGCCGTCAAGCCCTGCTGGGGGTGATTTTGCTTCTTGTCTTCATAGGCAGAATCCTGCTGCCCGGCGGTTTTTTCGAGCGGGGATATTTGGAAGTTGCATTCATCGATGTAGGCCAGGGTGACGCGATTTTGATCAAAAGCCCCGGAGGCCATTTCTTGCTGGTTGATGGCGGGGGCAGTCACTTATTTGATGTGGGGACGAAAACCGTTTTGCCCTACCTCCATTACCGGGGCATACGCCACTTGGATATGATAATCAATACTCACCCGGACATCGACCATTTGCAAGGGCTGGAAAGCGTGGCCCGGGAGATGGATTTCGATTACCTGGGCATACCAGCCAGTTTGCAGACTCGCCCCGAATACCAAGTCTTAAAGGAGGCAGCTGCAACAACCGGATCCAGCCTGGTCCCTTTGAAAAGCGGCCAGAGACTCTTGTGGGAGGAAGGACTGGATGTCAATATTTTGCACCCGGAGCCGGGAACTTACAAAGGTGAGGATATGAATGGACAGTCAGTGGTAATGGAACTGCGCTTCCAGGATTTTTCGGCTCTGCTCTGCGGAGACGTGCCTTCCCTGGCTTTGAGCCAGTTCATGGATGCCGCCGAATCACCCGCAACTCTGGTGAAGATCCCTCACCACGGCAGCAAGAATTCCTGGTCAAAAGAATTCTATGAGCGGATTCAACCCAGCTTGGCAGTGATTTCTGCAGGAGAGGACAATCCTTTTGGACACCCGGCAGCGTTGGTCATCGAGGGCTTGGAGCAGGAAGGGATTAAAATCATGAGGACTGACCGTGACGGAGCGGTAATAGTAAAAAGTGACGGCCGGAATTGTACCGTCACCTCCACTAAGTATAGTGACTGATGTTTGTAGTTGCCGGATCGAAGCTAATCAAGCCAGGCTCAAGGTTTTTCCGACAAAATATCCCGCGCGGCTACGACGCCGGAAACACTGGCCTGGATCAGGCCTCGGGTGACACCTGCTCCATCGCCCACGGCCCAGAGGCCGCTTACGGAAGTCCGCAGGGTCTTAGTCAATTGGGGCCGGGCCGAGTAAAACTTGGCTTCTACGCCATACAACAGAGTGCTGTCCGAGGCTACGCCGCTGAACTCCCGGTTCAAGGCTTCCAGGCATTCCATGATGCCTATCATGTAGCGATGGGGAAGGACCAGGGACAAGTCGCCCGGTACCGCAGCTGCCAGGGTAGGGGTTACCACACTCTTCGCCAAACGTTCCGGGGTAGTCCTGTGACCTCGCCGCAGATCACCGTATCGTTGGATCATTATCCCGCCGCTCAGCATATTAGCCAGGCTGGAGATATAGCGGCCATAGAGAATTGGCTGGTCAAAGGGCTCAGTAAACTGCTGGCTCAGCAGGAGGGCGAAATTGGTATTGTTGCTGCGACTTTTGGCGTAGGAATGACCGTTGACCGTGATAATGCCATTGGTGTTTTCCATTACCACATGACCATTGGGATTTACGCAGAAGGTCCTGACTATGTCATCGAAATGGCTGGTATTGAATATTATTTTGGGTTCGTAGATTTTTGCGGTGATCTCTTCCATGGTGACTGCCGGGACTTCGATCCTGAGGCCCAGGTCTACTTGGTTGTTGCGAAGCGGCAGGTTAAGCCGGGCAGCTTGTTCAGTGAACCACTGGGCACCCTCCCGGCCTGGAGCGCATATTACGCGCGGGGCATAATATGTACCCTTGCTGGTCTTGACTCCCTTAACCTGGTTGTCTTCCACCAGGATATCCTGGACGGCTTCGTTGGTTTTGATGGCGGTATTGCTGCCGATTTTGGCCCGCAGGCTGGTCAAGACCCGTAAATTATTATCGGTGCCCATATGGCGTATTTGTGCTGGAAGCAGTTTAAGGCCTGACCTGATCAGCCGGCTGCTCAAGTTTAAAAAATCCTCTTCATCAGTTCCGAAGAGCTTCAGAGGGGCGCCATTTTCCACCCAAATACTGTCCACATAAGCGATCAAGTCCTGTAATTCATCCGTCCCCAGGTACTCATTCAACCACCCACCGAAATGGGTAGTCAGTGTCAATTTGCCGTCGGAAAAGGCACCGGCTCCTCCCCAGCCTGACATGATCGAACAGACCTTGCAGTTAAGGCATTTTTCGCTGCCGATGCCGGCTGGGCATTTGCGTTTTTCCACTTCTCGGCCTTTTTCCAGGAGCAGGACTTTATGCGATTTGACCAGGCCCAGTTCCCGGGCGGCAAAAAT
>CAZYGL010000075.1:3024-7121 GCA_964647335.1 uncultured Syntrophomonas sp.
TATTTGATCGCAAGAAAGATCAGCGCCATCGTCTCAGAATTGTTCCCAAAGGGGGATGGTGATCCGGAAGTGATCAGAGTCGAAGCTGACGAGATGAGCGCTCTGGAATTGGGTCAAACACTGGAGTTCAGCCCCCTCTTTGTTTCAAGCCGGGTTGTCATTATAAAAAATCCGGTTTGGCTGGGGAAAGGGAACCGCCAAAGCCGCAAGATCAATGAGAATCTCAAGGTGTTGGAGGATTATTTTGAACGGGAGCATCCCGGGCAGGTGCTCATCCTCACCGCTCCTGACAGCAATGCTTCTAATCCGATCGTGAAACTACTGCTCAAAAAAGCGCAAATAATCAATCCGCGGCCCCTGTCATTGCCGGAGCTTGAAGTATGGTGCAGGGAGGAATTGGAACGCCGCCGCCTGAGTATGGCCCCGGGGGCTGTGCAACGCTTGGTGAACAGCGGACAGGACATGCACTATTTGCTGAATTTGATGGATAAACTTGCCCTGATGGCAGGGAGTAAAACCGTAACCGTCCAGGAACTGGAAGAGCAGCTGGATCTGAAGCAGGAAACAAAGGTGTTCAAGTTGACGGATGCGCTTCTGGACCGCAATGTGAGAGGCGCATTGGCTGCCCTCTATCAGTTGCAGGAACAGGGCGAACACCACTTGCTGCTCCTGCACATGATAGCCAGGCAATACTTTGTCTTGGGCCAGGTCAAGTCCTGTCAGTCGGCCGGGATGAGCCGTAGCATGATAGCCAGTGAGACCGGGCAGAAGGATTTCGTGATTAAAAAGATGATGGACAAAGCAACTTACTTTGACCCGGGAGAAATTCGTTCCGGTTTTGAAAAATTGCTGGCTGCTGATGTGAGTTTCAAAAGTGAGAGCAAAGACCCGCAGATAATCATGGAGAAATTGCTGGTTGAGATGTGCAGTAAAAAATAAAACCTGTCCGCTTAGGACAGGTTCTTTATTACTGGGCCAGACTGTTAAATTTCTTGGTTAGACGGGACTTTTTATGGGCTGCATTATTCTTGTGCAGTATGCCTTTGGATACGCTTTTATCGATCATGGAGGTTACCTGCAACAATTTCTCCTTGGCTGCCTCCAGATTATCTGCGGTTAATAAAGCTTCGTAGTTCTTGATGCTGGTTTTCAGGCTGCTTTTGTGAGTCTTGTTTCTCATCCTGGCTTTTTCAGCATTCTTTGCTCTTTTGGCAGGAGTTTTACTCTTTGCCACATTTTCACCTCCTCGGGTATTTAAAGCTAACAGAGATACTATATCACCCAGCAAAATAAAATGCAAGGCCAAAAGCGGGTTTTTTTGACGAGGAATAATGCTAACTGCCGTTCAATTAACGATCAATTATCATTTCCAGGATCTTCATCACCTGATTGGGCAGCTGTATCTGCTTCCTGGTTGGGGCGTCGCATATTGTAGAAAGCCACACCGGTAAAAAATGCACAGGCCCCGGCTAATTTAAGTATGCTTTGTACTCCCGGATTACTGCCTATAAACAGCAGACCGACATAAAAGCTGGCTGTCCCTGCCAGCAGCAGGAGCCTGATAAGTCCATAGTCTTTAACCGACGGGGGTATCGTCTTCAAAAAATAGGCCAGCAGGGCTGCTGGAAGCACCAGCAGTAAGAATGTTTCCACCCATCGCACCCTCTCTTCCCTAGCAGATCATTTTCTAGCATAACAGAAGCAGTCAATTTTGCCTACTGGAATCCCGCTTTGAGCAGTTCATTTGATGAACCTGCCGCCGATAAGGTATAATTGAGGTCGACCAGGGGCTGGACTAACCAGCCCCGCTTTATGGAGGGTTAACTTTGCAAGATAAAATCAGGAACTTCAGCATCATTGCCCATATCGATCATGGCAAATCTACGTTGGCCGACCGTCTTCTGCAAATGACGGGGGCCTTGACTGCCCGGGAGATGCGGGAACAGTTTTTGGACAAGATGGATTTGGAGCGGGAAAAGGGCATTACGATCAAGCTCCAACCGGTGCGGCTCAATTACTTGGCCCGGGATGGGCACAAATATATACTGAATCTCATTGATACCCCGGGACATGTTGATTTTGCTTACGAGGTGTCCCGCAGCCTGGCCGCTTGCGAGGGAGCTTTGCTGGTGGTAGACGCTTCCCAGGGAATAGAGGCCCAGACTTTAGCCAATGTCTATATGGCTATGGACATGAACCTGGAGATTATTGGAGTAGTCAATAAAATCGATTTACCTGGAGCCGAGCCTGAAGTTGTCAAACAAGAGATGGAAGATGTGCTCGGCCTTGACAAACAAGAAATAATCCCGATTTCTGCCAAATTGGGCATTGGCATCGAGGATGTGTTGGAAGCCATCGTGTCACGCATTCCTGCACCCCATGGGGATGAAAAATCCTATTTACAGGCACTTATATTCGATTCATATTTCGATCCCTATAAAGGAGCGATCTCCTATATAAGAGTATATGCGGGTGAACTGCGCAAGGGCGACATGATCCGCATGATGTCCTCTGGCAAAGATTTTGAGGTAACTGAGATCGGAGTGCTTTCACCATACATGACCCCGGTGGAATGCCTGGCTGCAGGAGAGGTAGGGTACCTGGCAGCGGCCATCAAGAATGTCACCGATACCAAGGTAGGTGATACTATCACAAATGCTTTATCTCCTGCCCCCCGACCCCTGTCAGGATATCAGGAGGTAAAGCCAGTTGTGTTTTGCGGCCTCTATCCCTTGGAAAACAGTGATTTCGAGCGGCTGCGGGATGCCCTGGAAAAATTGAAACTAAATGATTCTTCCTTGATGTACGAGCCAGAATCGTCTGATGCCCTCGGGTTAGGATTCCGTTGCGGTTTCCTGGGTCTATTGCACCTGGAAATCGTCAGGGAACGATTGGAAAGGGAATATGACCTGACCCTTATGGCAACCGCTCCCAGCGTAATATATCGCATCGTACTCACTGACGGATCCGAGATTGATGTGCGCAATCCCAGCCGCTGGCCTGAGCCGCAAAGGATAGAGAAGGTCCTGGAACCTTATGTTAGGGCTTCAATCATGGTCCCCAACGAATATGTTGGAACGGTTATGGAACTCTGCCAGGAAAAACGTGGTTCTTTCATTAATATGGAATACCTGACTCCTCACCGGGTTATGATAAGCTACAACCTGCCCCTGGCAGAAATCCTGGTCGATTTTTTCGATGGTCTCAAATCCCGAACCCGGGGCTATGCTTCCCTGGACTACGATTTGCGCGGTTATGAAGTTTCGGAGCTGGTGAAGCTGGATATTATGCTGAATGGAGAAACTGTTGATGCATTGAGCACCATTACCCACAAGGACAAGGCCTATTACCGGTCCAGAGCCCTGGTGGAAAGGCTGCGCAAGATCATCCCCCGCCAGATGTATGAAGTAGCCATCCAGGCTTCCATCGGCAACCGGGTGATTGCCAGGGAAACGGTCAAGGCTATGCGCAAAGACGTCCTGGCCAAGTGCTACGGGGGAGACATAACCCGGAAAAAGAAATTGCTGGAAAAACAAAAAGAGGGCAAGAAACGGATGAAACAAATCGGCAGGGTAGAAGTGCCGCGTGATGCTTTCATGTCAGTTATGGAGATTGACGGTGAAAAATGATCCTAAACCAACGGGCCTATACATCCATATACCCTTTTGCCTGCAGAAGTGCACATACTGTGATTTCTATTCCATACCCCTGAGCCATCCGCAAGTACTGGAAGACTACACCCGCAGTATTATAACAGAATTGAAAATAAGGCGAGAGGAGGCCCAGGGGCCTCTGCGCAGCATTTACGTGGGGGGCGGAACTCCCAGCTTGCTCAGTCCGGAGCAGTTGGGTCGAATTCTGGATACGGTCTGCGCTCTCTATAGAGTTCCAGATGAGCTCGAAATCACATTGGAGGCAAACCCGGCGACTGTCAATCCTCGGCTGTTCCGAGAAATAAGAGCGGCTGGAATCAATCGCCTTTCCATAGGGGTGCAGAGTTTCTCTGACTCGGAACTGCAGGTTCTGGGACGCAGGCACAAGGCCCGGGATGCGGTGGAGGCGGTTCGGGATGCTTTTAGAGCTGGTTTCGACAATGT
>CAZYGL010000076.1:0-5149 GCA_964647335.1 uncultured Syntrophomonas sp.
GAAATTTCTGGTCGGCAGGATCAAGCAAGAATGTCAATTGCACCCACAGCATATCGCCACTCTTGCGAATAAATATATTACCAAATTCATTGGCCATGTCCGAAGCGCGAACATTGAATTCCATGTCCTCGGAGTTGTTGGTGCCAGATGCAAAACTATCTTTGCTTGCCATTATCTTCCTCCGTTAGAGATGATGTGGCTAAACCTGGGGGTGACCCGATTCCATGAATGACTGCTGAAAAAAGCCTAAGGAGCAATGAGATCAGTTCCCGCCACGGTGAACCGATTACCATCGTAAGGAATACTATTTATCTATTTTAGCACTATTGGCAATGGATTGGACAACAAAAACTGCCAAAACATCTGCAATACCAGCTTGTCTCTAGATTTTGTCTTGCCGGCATGCCTGCCGAAGGCGGTGTGGGCAAACAAGCAAAGAGGATTATTCTCTTAAAACCGTCCAGCTAATCGGTTATTATAGACTGAGGACAAAGGTGATCGGCGCAGCCGCCTGAAGCAGTCGAATTCGGGGAGGAAGTTTGAGGTGCAGGAAGAAAACAGCGGTCTTGAACAACTGCAAGCTGAAGTTAGGGCTTTGAAACAAAAAATCGTCGAGCTGGAACTATTGGATGCAGAGCACATACGTATCAGCCGGGAGTCTTTGCTGGAAAGCGAGAAAAGGCTTCGCAACCTGGCTGAAAACACCCGGCGTTTACAGCAGGAAATCAGCAAACGGCAGAAAGCAGAAGAGGAACTGGAGGCTGAGCGTCTCCGCCTTTTCTCGGTGCTGGACGGACTGCCGGCACAAGTATATTTAATCGCCCCGGATTATACGTTCCATTTTTCCAACCGTTTCTTTCAGGAGCGATTCGGTGATCCAGGCAGACGACATTGTTACGACGTGTTCCATGGACGGACCCAACCGTGCGAACACTGCCACACTTTTAAACCGGGCGGATTGATTGCCTGTGAGCAGGGGGAATGGAGTTATCCAGATGGATATACATATATGGTATACGACTATCCTTTTGTTGACGTAGATGGGTCCCGCCTGCTGCTGGCCTTCGGTTTTGATATTACCGAGCGCAAAAAGATCGAAGCAGACCTTACCTTATCTGAAGAGCGGTTTTCCAAAGCCTTCAATAGCAGTCCTCTGGCTATGACGATTACCTCTCTTGAGGAAGGGGAATACATCAATGTAAATGACAGCTTCTGCCGGATAGCCCAGTATGAGCGCGAAGAAATCCTGGGGAGGACATCCCTGGACATTGGCTTCTGGGGCAATCCTGACGATCGCCAAGTCATTACGGGGATGATAATCGACAAGCAGCCGGTCAGGGAAATGGAAATGCCCTTCCGCCGAAAAAGTGGAGAAATGGGACTAGGGCTCTACAGCGCAGAATCCTTGGATATCAAGGGGCAACCATGTATTCTGAGCATTTTAACAGATATAACTGAACGCAAGGAATTGGAGATTGAGATGATGAGGCTCGATCGGCTGGGGCTGGTTGGGGAGATGGCCGCCAGCATAGGCCATGAAATAAGAAATCCCATGACTACTGTGCGGGGATTTCTGCAAATGCTGATGGAGAATAAAAGGTACGCGGCGGAAAAAGATTATTTCGAACTGATGATAGAGGAACTCGACCGGGCCAATTCCATTATTTCAGAGTTTTTATCGCTAGCAAAAAATAAGATCGTAGAGCTTGAAGCGGTCAACCTGACTAACATATTATCCTCGATAATCTCCCTGGTACAGGTTAATGCGCTGATGCAGGGACAGTCGATCATCCTGGACCTGGAGCCAGTTCCCGACTTGCTCTTGGATGAGAAAGAAATCAGGCAGTTGGTTATCAATCTGGTCTATAATGCCGTAGAGGCTCAGTCAGCCGGGAAAATGGTTACCATTAGAACTTTTGTCGAGTGTGATGCGGTTGTATTGGCGGTTATGGACCAGGGCACGGGGATGGCCCATGATATTTTGGAAAAATTGGGGACTCCATTTTTCACTACCAAAGCCCAGGGAACAGGTTTGGGGCTTGCGGTTTGCTATGGGATTGCCGCGCGCCATCAGGCGAAGATAGATGTCGAAACAAGTCCTCTGGGAACCACCTTCATAGTGCGTTTCCCGATCAGCAAGCTTTCGCCTCCCGGCTCGGCGGGAAAATAGAGCTGGCTTCCTGGTACAGGGAGTGCCAGGCTGGAAAAGGTTGAATCCTGATTGGAAGTGATGGTAGGTGAGTAATAATAAGCACGCTATATTAGTGCTGTTCGTGATCCTGTTTCTGGTAATGGCCGGTTTTGGGATCGTGATTCCGAACATACCCTATTTCATAGAGGCCTTGGGAGGGAATTCCACGGTAATGGGATTCTTTATGGCATCATACTCTATCATGCAATTCATCTTTGCCCCCCTGTGGGGAAGGATGTCCGACCGTATCGGACGCCGACCGGTGCTCTTAATCGGTCTAGGCGGTTATGCTGTAACGTTTTTTCTTTTCGGATTCGTCTCCAGCTTATGGATGCTGTTTGCCATACGCATACTGGCAGGGATGATCTCCTCTGCAACGTTACCGACCGCGATGGCTTATATCGCTGATATTACGGAGGAGGGTGAGCGGTCAAAGGGAATGGGCATGATGGGTGCGGCCATGGGATTGGGCATGATCCTGGGACCAGCCCTAGGTGGATTATTGGGGCACCAAAATTTTTCCCTGCCGTTCTTCGCTGCCGGAGGATTGGCTTTCCTGGCCTGGCCGTTTGCTTGGGCCTGGCTGCCGGAGTCAAATCAAAGCCAGTCTTCCGGTTTGGGAGCCAAGACCAGAAGCATCATTCCCGCGGCACTCTTCAGACATGCACTGAGAAATCTTTTCGTTCTGGCCTTTGCGCTGAATTTTACGTTGGCTATGTTTGAGGCATCCTTCGCTTTCTTCATAGCGGATCGAGGAGGATATGGGCCCAGGGAGATGGGCATCCTTTTTGCAGTGATGGGCTTGTGCGGAGCGATAGTCCAGGGGGGGCTGCTAGGCAGGCTGGCGAAGAGATTTGGGGACAGCAGGATGGTAATAGCTGGACTGGTCATTACCGGTGCAGGCTTATTGCTGCTGCTTAGTGCTCACCGGCTGCCGGGATTGCTGGTTACCAGCGCGATTTTCAATGTAGGGGCTTCCCTGGTGGGGCCGGGAATCAACAGCCTGGCCAGCTTGCATAACGAACATGGCCAGGGGGTGGTCCAAGGGATGATGCAGTCCGCATCCAGTTTGGGCAGGATAATAGGCCCGGTTGCCGGGGGGCTTCTATACGCTTTCAACTCCAACCTGCCCTATATCACAGGGGCAGCTATACTGGGCGTTTATTTAGCGGGCTTTGGACGCCGCCTGGAACCAAAAACCGTCAGACCAGACGAGATTTGAGCCAATGCCATCGGTCCACCACAATTAGTTAGCCATCAGCAGGCGGATTCCTGCGCCAACCATCATCAAACCAGTCAGGCGAATGAACCAGGTAGTGTACTTTATCCCCATGCGTTCATAATAACTTCGGGTTACTATGCCTACAGGGAAGATGACCAGGGCAACTCCCATCAAGGCCAATACCGAAGGCAGCATTACATCTACATAGATGCGGTTTCCGGTTATAAGCTGCATCACCAGAGGAATGCCAAGCATCAGGAGAGCCCACAGAAACCAGATGGTGAAAAACCTGGGTGCAAAACGATTATAAAGACCGACAAAGGCATGAATACCATTCTTGCAGGATGGGGAACAATAGTCCCACTCCTGGGTCTTCATTTTACCATTGGTCCAAATACGGGTGGCAGTTTTCCTGGTATCAGTTGCTTTCTTGCAATAGGAACATCGATTCATCAATCTAACCCCGCTTCTTAATAGGTATGATTATCGCCCCCGGGTTAAGTCTGGAACGGGAACGATCTGCAGATGGACTGTGCGCTGGCGAGGGCCGTCGAACTCGGCCAGGAAAATACCCTGCCAGGTGCCCAGGACCAGCCTGCCCTGGTCTACAGGGACGGAAGCCGAGGAACCCAGCAAACTAGCCTTCAGATGGGCATCAGAATTGCCCTCCTGGTGACGATAATCTGGCTGAGCGGCTAGGCGCCGTAGCCCTGAGAGAATGTCGGTGACCACGTCCGGATCGGCATGTTCATTGATGGTTACCGCGGCAGTGGTATGCGGGACAAAAACCACACATAAGCCCTGTTCAATCCCGCTTGCGCTGAGGATATCAAATATGGATTTGGTTATGTCGATAAACTCCTCACGCTGTCTGCTCCGCACCGATATCGAATGCATTATAGCCTCCTCAAAACTTATTCCAGCCGTATTTGCCTTTAAATTCCACGAAGGTGACTCCCCCCAGTTCTTCAAAAGTAATGCGGTGGTGCTCGTCCTTGGTGAACAATGTCAGCTCTTGGAATCCCGGTTCACCAATGGGACACAGGAGCTTGCCTCCTGGTTTTAATTGCTTCAATAACGCCTCCGGAATTTGACCAGCTCCAGCGGTAACGATGATACGATCAAAAGGTGCATGTTCCGGCCAGCCTTCGCTGCCATCACCGATTCTATACTGTATATTGGTATAACCCAGGGTTTTCAGCCGCCGCTGGGCTTGACGGGACAACTCTGCAATCCGTTCCACCGAAAATACCTCGCCGCCGAATTCAGCCAGGAAAGCAGCCTGATAGCCAGAACCGGTGCCTATTTCCAATATTTTACAGCCCTTGTCCAGGTCCAGATATTCGGTCATCTGAACTACCAGGCTGGGCTGGGAGATGGTCTGGCCAAATCCGATGGGCAAGGCCTGGTCGAGAGATGCATAATGCTGCATTTCCCCATCTACAAACAACCGTCGATCCAGGCGGTGAAAAAATTCCATGACGGCCTCATGCTGATCCCCAGGCTTTTTCATAACCCCTCCACCCTGCCGGCAAGAACTGTTAGAAATATTATATGCGTTTATCCAAGGGTTTGCACTGACTTGTGCTGGACTGAAGGCCATCACGAATATATAATTAGCGGGAAGGTATTTGCCAGGTCCAAATTACCTGACAGAATCGAAAAGAAAAAGGAAAGATTGAGGCGAAGAATATGGACGCTAGCATCACCAACCTCCCTAGCAACTTCATTCAGAC
>CAZYGL010000076.1:5249-6943 GCA_964647335.1 uncultured Syntrophomonas sp.
CGCATGTTTTTTGCCTCGGATTATTTCTCAGTCTTGTACGAATATGCCCTGCAGTTGATTAAAAGAGGGCAGGCCTATGTATGCGACCTTAGCGCTGAAGAAATCAGGGCCTACCGGGGCACCTTAACTGAACCGGGCAAGAATAGTCCATATCGTCAGCGCTCAGTGGATGAGAACCTGGATCTTTTCCAGAGGATGCGGGCTGGAGAATTTCCTGATGGAGCCCGGGTATTGCGGGCTAAAATAGACATGGCTTCCCCCAATATAAATATGCGGGATCCCGTGCTCTACCGCATTTTGCGTGCGACTCACCATCGCACCGGAGACGAGTGGTGTATTTATCCAATGTATGATTATGCGCATCCCTTGTCAGATGCTATTGAAGAGATAACTCATTCCATATGTACCCTGGAATTTGCCGATCACCGGCCCTTCTACGACTGGACCCTGGACCAGGTAGATTACAGCGCCGAAGCCGAAGGCCGGCCTCAGCAGATAGAATTCGCGCGGTTGAACCTCAGCTACACGGTAATGAGCAAGCGCAAACTCAGAGAACTTGTAGAAAATGGTTTTGTGGATGGTTGGGATGATCCTCGTATGCCAACCATTTCGGGCTTCAGGCGCAGGGGGTACACTCCTGCCTCCATCAGGGACTTTTGTGATCGTATCGGAGTGGCTAAAAGGGACAGTATGGTTGATATTGCCCTGCTGGAACACTGCATCAGAGAGGAACTCAATTTTTCGGCACCAAGGGTAATGGCTGTATTAAGGCCGTTAAAGGTGATAATTGAAAATTACCCGGTTGACCAGGTGGAATGGGTTGAGGCAGAAAATAATCCGGAAAATCCGGAAATGGGCACCCGTTTGCTCCCATTCAGCAGGGAAATATTCATCGAACAGGATGACTTTATGGTAGATCCACCCAAGAAATTTTTCCGCCTTGCTCCAGGTCGAGAGATAAGATTGAAGAATGCCTACATAATCAAATGTGAAGAGGTAATCATAGACGAAGGAACTGGAGCGGTTGTCGAGCTCCGCTGCACATATGATCCCGAGAGCCGCAGCGGAGGAGCTACGAGCGGGCGCAAGGTCAAAGGCACCTCGCACTGGGTGTCGGCTGCCCATGCTCTCGATGCCCAAATCAGGCTCTATGATCACCTTTTCCTGGTGGAAAATCCTGATTCCGAGGAAGAAGGGGTGGACTACAAGTCCAAACTGAATCCAAAATCCTTGGAAATACTGCGCGACTGCAAAGTTGAGCCTGGCCTAGCGCAAGCCCAGCCGGGAACCCGGTTCCAGTTTATGCGTCAAGGATACTTCTGCCTGGATCACAGGGCTGGAAGCGAAACGGGGCTGGTGTTTAACCGGATAGTTGCCCTGAGAGACACCTGGGCCAAGATCCAGAAGGGAAGTTAAAGATCCAGCTGGGGTTTTATCCAGGATTTAGATTAGAGAAAGCATTTTTTTAAAAAAGGCGGGCCTCTGTTGATTCGAACAGAGGCTTTTTGCTGACCAACCTGGCGATGAAAAAAAGCGCGATTACGGGTATAATATCTTAGAGCAGCTACAGAGCACAGTATAAAGGATCATTTTCGACGGGTGCGCGATTACTGCCAAATTGGCGGCATAGCTTGACCCGCTTACCTATGGGCAAGATAAATTGGCGCGCACAAAGGAGATCGTTTTACATATGC
>CAZYGL010000077.1:0-4941 GCA_964647335.1 uncultured Syntrophomonas sp.
TCAGTGCACCACTGGGATTCACGACCGCGGCAGTAACAGTGGTAGCAGCAGAAGTTGCTGCCGTCCTAGTCTCAGTGACTGAAGCCACAGTCGAAGTCGAAGCAGTGGGTGCAGTGGTTAACTTAACGGTTGATGTTGCTGTAGTTGTGCTGGTCGCCGGACTTACCTGCTGGGTTGCAGCAGGAGCAGAAATATTACTCTTACTAGCAGGCACAACTATATAACATGTTGAGCTTACATATTGGTTGCCTTTGGTCAGTCTAAAGGTAACATTGCCTGCAACCTGAGAAGGCCCATAGATAATGGTCCCGTCATTGGCCACCTGCTTGTTATAGTTGTAAATGATCGATACTTTTACACCATAGGAGGCTTTGTTCACGATTGCCTGAGTCATGCTGACAATATTAGCGTCCGTGCCCTGAACAGGGTAAAGACAGCCTATCTTGTACAGTGCCACTTGCGCTGCACGCACTTCCTGAAGATCTGTCGATGTTGTTCGGTTCGCTGATGATAGTGCACCTAGCGCAGGGCTGACCATCAGCATCGTCATCAAGAATGTAAGTAGGATAGCTAGTTTCTTCATAGAATAACCCTTTCTAAAATATGTCGTAAAAACAAGAATATAGTACAAATTACTTCTCAATACATTTTTGGTCTTGTATTACCTCCTCGCTTTGGGTTTGAATATAAAATACGAGGCGGCCAATCATTTTCGGGGGGTGATAGGGTACCCCCTGAAATCCGTGAAGGTCTGCGTATTCTATAATAGTTGCACTGTATACATAGCCCTGTAATGGAGTATCTTTTATGGATTTAGTTATCGACCCAAGTCTATTGAATGACATAACAAGGATTCAAAATGGGGATCAAGACACTCTAGAAAAACTCATTCACGATTACAAACCCTTCATTCTCAAGACCGCAGTCCAGTTTTGTAAGCGGATGCTTGAATGGGGGCACGACGATGAACTTAGTATCGGCTTGATGGCATTCGACTCTGCAGTGACCACTTATGATCCAACCAAAAAAATCCCTTTTATGTCATATTGCCGTGTAGTAATCGTTAATCGTCTGAAAGACTATGTCCGCCAGCAAAGTAAATATCAGAATATTGTCCCTTTGGACCACGAAGAGCTTAATGTGTATTTTGAAGGGCTCATTGCTCAAGAGGATTACATCAATAGAACTATCGAAGATGAGCGGCGTGAGGAAATGGAACACTTGGAGTCGATATTGTCGGATTATGACATAGGTTTTGAAGACCTGATCCAGGTTTCTCCCAAACACCGCGATTCGCGTGAAACCCTCTTCCAAGTGGCCCGCAAACTAACACAGACCGATGAACTATGGAAGATGTTGACCACCAGGAAGCAACTACCATTGAATGAGTTGGAGAAGGCTTGCGGTGTAAGGCGAAAAACACTTGAGCGGGGCAGAAAATTCATAATTGCCACCGCTATGATACTAGCCAACCTCGACCAGTTTATATATCTCAGTTCATATATCAATCTGAACCAATTTTAGATTATGGAGGAGTAGGGACCATTATGGCGCAGTTTGAGAGGAAGGGTATAGTCGCTAAAATTGGTGCTGATTCCTGCATAGTCCTTACACCGCAAGGTAGTTTTGTCAAAATCCCTTTGCCTGCCGAAGAAATTAGGGTTGGAGCAGAGATATCATATCGCAAGTCCTCACATGCCAGCACTTTCGGACCATGGTTGCTTGCCGCTACCTTTCTTCTAGCCCTGATCAGCTGCTCTTTTTACCACCGGGCCCTCGTGCCGCAGCCGGTAGGTTTTGTTTCTCTTGATATCAATCCCAGCCTGGAGATGTCGGTTGACAAAGATTTACAGGTCATCGATGTCCATGCTTTCAACGATGAAGCAGTAAATCTGCTGCGAGTACTGGACCTTGAAGGTTCAAATCTCGACCAAGCTTTAACCGAATTGATTAATCAGGCCATCGTTCAGAATTATATTGCAGATGGTCAGGACAACATCATGATATCCACTGTTAGCCCTTTGTCATCAGATGGAATTATCCTGGATCAAATAACACTATATAAGGTCATGCAAAATACTATTGCTTCTCGAGGTTTTTCTGGGCAGGTGAGAATATATTCGGTGAGCGGCGACTTCCATAAAGCAGCTGGCCAAAATGAAGTGAGTGCTGGAAAGTATCTCATTTACGAGCAACTTGTCAGGTCAGGGGAAAGTGTTACTATTAACGATATCAAACACCAAAGCGTAAGCCAGTTAGCCAGGACATACCAGTTCAATATGCTGCCCAATTTTAAAAAGATTATGATCCAAACCGCTAAAACAGATCAGGGCCCGATTATCACTGTTGATGAGAACGGTCAGGGTATTGCCATTGAAGACTTCTTTAAGGCCCAGGAATCATTAATTGCTAGCGAGGGGCGAAATCCAACACCCGTTATGAATGCCAGCCGATCTTCTGCGTCGGGTAAAAGTAGGCTGATGCCAGTAAATCCACTGGCTAGCTTGGATGCAATCCCAGAAGTGTGATTCCCTCATCAGTATTCTCCTTAATACGGGAAGGGAGGTTTGATGGGGGATTTCTATTTTCTGCAATATAATCAATGTAGATAGATGTGCAATGTGGTTTCTGCGCCATAGTAATGGGTTCCTATCGAGAGAGATTGACGATGCCATACATTTGTGGAAGGGGGACGGCTGATGAAAAACGGCATAGCTATTTTTATAGCAATTTTGTTGGGCATCGCACTTGGATTTTTTGGGGTATTCAATTCGGTCTTTACCGATGGCGGGTTAGGTGAGAGATTGGTAACCATCGCCGCAATCCTGCTCATCTACGCCGGCTTGGGAGCACTTTGTGGTTTTACCAGCCCGGAAAGACCATGGCGCTGGGTCCTGGCCCTGAGCCTCCCTGGCCTAATTTTGCTGGGTCTGTATATGCTGAAGGAATTTAATCCTTTCTACCTGCTCTATATGGTTTCGATTCTATGTCTTTCGAGTTTGGGTGTCTATGGGGGTCATTCCTTGCGAATGCGCAAATAACAAAAGAGGGAGGCGGATTACTTTTTGGAAGGGAAAACTTCACTTCACTCAATTGACGAATATATCGGCCAGTTTACTCCCGCAATCCAGATTATATTGCAGCAACTGCGGCAGGCCATAAACAAAGCAGCTCCAGGGGCCGAGGAGAGAATAAGCTATAGGATGCCTACTTTTTGGTTGCACGGTAATCTGGTGCACTTTGCCGCGTATAAGAACCATATCGGCTTCTATCCGACTCCCAGCGGCATTGAAGCTTTTCAGAAGGAGTTGGCGGAATACAAAACATCCAAGGGCGCGGTACAGTTTCCCCTCGACAGACCGCTGCCCCTTGAATTGATCAGCCGGATGGTCAAGTTCAGGGTAGCTGAGAACCTGTCCGAAGCCAAAAGTCAGCGGCAGTGAGTCATGTCAATTTGACTAAGGATCCGCCCCGGTGCGGGGTTAGAAATGAGCTTGGCAAAGGCTAAGCCCTAACAGGTCCTTAAAAACCAGCGCCTGGCAGACAGATAGCGGCGCAGATCGTACATAACAAATTCTGGTATCGGGCTCAGGCTTCTCAAAAAGCTGTCAAAGCCCGCAGGCCAGCTTCCAAACTAGGCTTGAAGAACACCCGGTTGCCACGGTTGCACTCGCCCATGAAATCCCTAAAGCTTTGACTCTGGCATTGGCTGAAGTCGCCGATAACCGCCAGCTTTATATCATAATTTGAAAACTTCTGCAGTACTTCCCCGGCATAACCACTTCTCAGGTCGAAAAAAGCCTCCCCCAGGCTTTCGCTATATATCACCAATCCCCCGCAGTTATTGGAGTATTGGGCATTTGCCATCACATCAAGTATGTCCTGAACAGACAAAAGGCGGGTCGCCTGGTCTATCACCGCCACTGGCTGCCGCTTATTGGCCATTAATTTGGTAATGTTCATTATACCTGCTTCCCTTCATACAATATTTTAAGCCGGTGTCACCTGGATCAACCCCGACAGACATGCCAGCATGGCTTCCATAAAAAAGATATTGCCCCACAACATGATCCTCAACAACCCTTCTGGCTCAATGTACTGGGTGTGGAGGGTAGAAAGCCCGTATTCCGGAGGCTTAACGTTAAGCACCGCGGTAAGGGTGTTGATGATTCGCATGGCTTGTTCGCGGTCCAGACCGGGGATATCTATGACTGCAGAAACCACAGTTTCCTCGCCTGGAATTCTTGTTTCCAGGGCTGAGCTCCCAGCTGTTGCTGGCGGGCTTCCTTCCAGGAAAACACTCAGATCATGTCCTGACACGCGCCAATTTCTGCCCAGCTTATTGGCCTTGAGCCGACCTTCGCGGATGTATCTCTGTATGGTTTTGGGGTGCATGGCCAGCAAGGCGGCGATCTGTTCTACCGAGTAATATTTCTCGTACATCTTTTCGACTCCCTTAAATTGCTTTAAAGTAATTATAAGTAATTATAAGAAACAATGCAACCAAATGTCAGGCATGCTCTTCAAGAACAAAAAAATTGCCGTGACTGGGGAGGTCATCCCGGCAGTACGGCTCTCATTACCTGACTATTTTGCATCAGATGTCGATCGGATTGCAGCAATAATTTTAGCAGGACCAGTTTACTCGAAACTGAATCCTTTTTCCCGGAAAAGCCTGTTACATGCGGCTACTACCTGGGGATCGAATAGTATACCACTATTTTCGGAGATCTCTGCCAGGGCTATGTCGATACCCAGGGCTGGGCGATAGGGGCGGTGGGAAACCATGGCTTCGACCACATCTGCTACCGCCATGATGCGGGCCTCCAGCAGAATGTCGTCTCCAGTCAAGCCAAAGGGGTAGCCGGAACCGTCAATCCTTTCGTGATGCTGCAGAATCATCTGGGCAACCGGCCAGGGAAATTCTATATCTTTGATGAT
>CAZYGL010000077.1:5041-6916 GCA_964647335.1 uncultured Syntrophomonas sp.
TTTTTTATGCTCTTGGTTATGATCGGCCGACCGCAGCGCAGGGCTTCGCCAACCGGTCCTGAACCTCGCCGGGGATCGGCCAAGTAAATATTGAGCTTATTGAGATAGCCATTATCCCTCCCCGCATAGGCCAGGGGGCGGAGCTTCTCCCAAGGATCCGCGGGCATGTAGCCGATCCATGCCAGGCTGTATTCGCCGACCTCCACAATCTGCTGGCACACTGCCTCCAGCAAGTCTTTCTCATCTTCTGCATGAATCATGGCAGTATTGACCGCACTTATGGCCCTTAATGCCCGGTCAATGCGCTTGTAATCAGTCAGGTCCACGAAGGTGGCTACTGACTTCCTGGTTCCCGGGATAAGGTCGACAGTGAACAATCCCTGGCGGACCTGGCCACGGCTGTCTATAAGCTGGCCTTCGTATTTAGTGGGGGCTGAACCGGGGCATTCCCGGCGCTGGCGGTGATAGCCGATCATTTTTTCGACCAGTTTGTCCGGTACCAACTGGGTCCAATGGCTCCCCAGGAGGTCTTCCCGTTTATAAGCCAGGACTTTTTCGCATTCTGAATTTATGGCCGAGATAGTCATATCTTCTTCGACAATCAGGGTCAGGGCGCCGGTATTTTCGAATACGGCCCGGTAATAATTTTCCGAAGCCTGCCGGGTTTCAGCTTCCATTTCCAGCAAACTATGCGGGGATGAACTCATTGTTTATTCCTGCCTTCCAATATTGTATTTGCACCAAGATTCTGTAAATAAATGCTTAAATGGTTTAGAATGCTGAATTTACTTAAATCGCCCTAAGAGGTTAAAAAACGCAACAAACCTGCCAGGCGGGGTGCATGGCAGGTCAGATTCGAGCAACTGCTCAGTGCAACCCGGCCGCCATAACCTTTCAGTCTTAGACCCGTAGCTTTGCGTCCCCGCCTTTCAGCGGGTTTGCCTTTATTCAAGCGTTATTGTCCGTGCCCATAAAACAACAAATTATTTGCTTTTTCAACAATATGACCATATTTTTGGGGCAATGTCTATGCCGAGATGATGTAACGGTGCTTACTTACTGCGAAACAATCAATGAGAATAATCGGTCAAGGACAGGAATTGGCTCTCCCTTGTAGAAAGCATTTAAAGGTACACTAAATCAAAATACCCGGTCATTATATTACAGCTAGTCACTGGCTCAAGCATGATGCATAAGCATATCTATATGAGCTCAGAGTCAATTTCGTCAAGGAGGGATAAATGCTTTGGAAAAGATCAGATTCGATTACAGCCCGGTTCAGCATTTCATGCAGCCCGGGAATATCGATAGCTGGGCAGAGCGGGTAGTCCGTTGCCACGAAATGCTCCATGCAGGCACCGGACCTGGCCGCGAATATTGCGGCTGGCTGAATTGGCCTTTATCCATCAGCGCGGATGAAGTAGGGCGGATCAAAGCGGCTGCCAGCAAGATCAGGCAGGAAGCCCAGGTCTTCCTGGTGGTTGGCATTGGCGGATCGTATCTGGGTGCCCGGGCAGCCATAGAGATGCTGACCCACAGTTTCAACAACGAACTCGCTCCTGACCGGCGGCAAGGGCCGAAGATATATTTCGCCGGCCATCAGCTCAGTTCAACTTACATCAGCCACTTATTGGATGTGATAGACGGACAACAGATCAGCTTGAATATTATTTCCAAATCAGGGACCACCATGGAACCAGCTTTGATTTTCGGACTACTGAAGGAATTCATGGAAGAAAAATATGGTCTTGTTGAAGCGCGGCGGAGAATTTTCGCCACGACCGATAGAGAAAGGGGATTGCTGCGGGAGTTGGCGGACCAGGAGGGATATACCGCTTTTGCGATTCCGGACGATATCGGGGGCAGGTATTCGGT
>CAZYGL010000078.1:0-6909 GCA_964647335.1 uncultured Syntrophomonas sp.
CCAGCGCCTATAATGCCGCATTATGTTAATATAGCTTTGGGTAATTTTTTCGGGCATGTCTTTTTGCCTGTGCGCTGGCGCAGCTCTTTGCTTTTGGCTTTTTACAGCTTAATCCCGATAGCAATCGGGACAGTTAAAAGAAAAAACAAAAGCAATGTGCTGCAAGCGGGTGGGGCAAAAAGCGTGACGGAAAAAATTACAGAAGGGCACGGCTCAGGGGAGCCGCTCCCAAAAATGCGGGAGCGAATGGAAGATTTTTGGGAGCTGCGGGGATTATTGCTTTACCCCAGGGGATGATATTTTTCTATTGCCCTCTGCAGCTCCTCGAGCCCGCTCTGCCGGTATTTCTCCGTGGTGCTGATCTTCTTGTGCCCGGCAAAGACCTGGACAACCCTCAGATCCGCTCCTTCCTTAAGCATGTTCGTGATCACGCTCTGTCGTATAGTACGGGCATTCAGATTACGCTCCGGGAAGAGCGGTTTAAAAGTCTCGACCAGGTAATTTATACCTGTGCCATTCTCAGCGCTTCCGCGAAGAGTAAGAACGAGCCTGTCCGTATCTCTCTTCAGGAGCTCCGGCCTTACCGTCGTTATGTAACTGTAAAAAAGCATCACCTGCGTGACCTTTAAGCTGAGCGTCCGTCCCATGGTTTTTCGCATCGGCCTCACCTGTACCGTCCCGGCTTCCAGGTCAATGTCACCAAGCCTCAGGCTTGCTATTTCAGTCAGCCTTAGCCCCTGGTAGATCAGAAGGCTCACCACAACCCTGTTTCTTATCCCCGCCAGTTCGTACCGCTCTTCCCTCTGCATGAGCCTCTCCATCTCAGCAGCCGTGAACAGATCCTGCAGCTGAACATCCCCTCCACGGCTATCCCTGAGCCTCACCCGGCGACACGGATGATCATCCCGCTTACCTGACTCAATAAGATAAAAATACCAGGCTTTCACCCCGTAAAGCATTCTGCTTATGGTGTGCGCATTGGTAAACTCCTTCCTCAGGTATTCAACATACTCCATGACATCACGGTAGCCGGCCTTTTCTGCCCTCTCCCTTCCCATGTAGAAGATATAACGTTCAATGTCCATAAGGTAGATCTTCACCGTTGATGGAGAGTATTTCTCAAGAAGAGAACTTCGAAGATCTTCTGTCATGACGCTTCTCATTATTTCACAGATTTCTCCCCTTCGCCGCGGCGCTGCAGCACGACCCTCGTGTAAACCTGGGTGCTCTCGATGGTGGCATGTCCCAGAAAATCCCTTACCTGCTCTATCGAAAGACCCCGCTCCAGAAGATGGGTGGCTATCGTGTGCCGAAGGCTGTGAAGGGTTATCCTCCCGGGGTTCTCTATGCCCGCCCTGAGGGTCATCTGACGGAACCTGCGCCACATGCTCAGACCAGACATACGCTGACCATGACGGTTAAGCATGAAGGCTTTCTCTTCTCGGGGATGCCTGCTCTTTCTAAGGGCCAGCGTGCGCTCCTGATGGTAATAATCATTAAAATCTTCAGCTACTGCCGCTGTAAACGGGACAACTCTCCTTTTTTTCCCTTTCCCCGACCGCACGTACAAAAGCTTCTCCCGCGGGTTTATATCCCCCCCGTCCAATGCTTCCGCCTCGCTTTTTCTTAACCCGCAGCCGTAAAGGAGCCCAAGGATAACCCTTTCTGTCATCGATATGCACACGTCGTAAAGCTTCTCTATCTCCGCGAAGTTGAGAACCTCACGCTCTTTCCTCGCGCGCGTGGGGAAGCTCAGCTTACTTAACGGATCAGACTCTATACTCCCTTCGGCGAGCATAAGGTCAAAAAGTATCCTCAGAGCCCACATGTGAGAGTGAACCATGCTGTCGCTCAGCGTCCCGGCTCTGCTCCGGCAGGGACGCTCTTTTAAATACCTGTAATGGGTGTATATTACCCCGGGGGTCACTCCCTGAAGGTCCCTTATTCCGATCTGCTCCAGGTGATGGAAAAACTCCCTCACTTGTGAGGGCAGGGTTTTTATCGTATTCCGGCTATACCCGACCCTTTCAAGATGACGGGTGTAATACTTAAGACACTCTCTGTAGTAGCGGCTCTCAAGAGGCAGATGTTTCATCGTAAGGTTATAATAAATGGTTGTTTTAGGGGGCAGGGGGGCCTGGCTCTTTCCCCGGGTCACGGGTCGCCAGGAGTAAATGATTTGTCAGAGAGCGTTTTAAGTGACCCAAAACGCCTGGGTCGCCAGCGGGTCGCCAGAAGTTTTTTAATTGGTGGTTGTGATAAGTTCCAACTGCGCGAGCTGTCCCTCCAGGTGACGCTTAAGGCGTGCCCTGATACCCCGTATATCATCCCAGTAAATGATACGGTAGCGGTAACCCCGGTTCGGGTGCCCATCGCTAAGGAATATGTATTCCAGGCCCCTGAGATCATAGATATATCTTTGCAGCTGGCTCTTGCTAACGTTAAGCGCCATGCGAACCTCCCTCTGCCCAAAAGCGTAGGTGCCCGGGTGATCTCCTCCCATGGCTCTCACATAATCTTTCAGCCTTTCGTAAAACTGTCTCAGGCCTCCATCCAGCTCATCGATCTTAAGAAGTATGCTCTCGAACATGATATCCGCTGCCGTGAGAAGATCTTCTTTCCGTGCGATGAGCCTTCCCCTGGAGTCTTTATCCCTTCGGTACTGGTTAACGAGCGCGACCTGCCTTACGAAGCTTTGATAAAGCTCGTTGAGCCTTCGTATCTTGTGTGCCTCCTGCGGAAGGTGCACCTTGTCGGCATAAGGATTTATTACCGGGTATGGCTTCAGTAGCCTGATGCAGTTTTGTAGAAAAAGGGCAGTATCCTGCTCCCTGCCCGGGTCAATCGCTCCTGTTGCCCTGCGGTTCTGGTAGCTGATGACCCTGGCGGTCTGCTCGGCGGTCTCATCAACGGCAATAACAAAACAGCGGCTCATGTTATCTTCATAGATATCCCCGCGTGTGGTGCAGGATAGTGAAGCTATCGGACCGTAAACCACCTTCTCGTAAGATCGGAGGTTTCCTTTTTCGTCCTGGCCCGTGGTGCTGGTCGAGAGCATCTCGCGGCTCTGCAGCTCCCGGAAGGCAAGCTGAGCTTCTTCTTTCATCCCGTCAAGATCCTCGAGGCAGATAAGCTTGTTTTGAAGATCATAAGCCCCGTAGTTATAAAAGCTGCTGTCGGTGACCCTCGTGAAGCGTTTCACATCCTCCGGCGGCATCAGCCTCGATATACGGTCCAGAAGGTGTGTCTTGCCGCTGCCGGTTGATCCCTGGATAAGGGCATGAAGCGTGTCGGGCATCCTGTAGCTGGTTGCTATGATAAATAAAAACATCCTGTTGGTTTCTTCTCCGACAACTCCCGATTCACCGATCGCCCTGTTAAGCCTCTCTATCAGATCCGGAGATGATAAAAACTCCCTGCAGCGGGATATCATTGCCGGATCGGCCTTAATTACAGGTTGGGGTCCTCCTTCTTTCCCAGGGCCATAAAGAGTGTCCCGGTAATCTTCCAGAAGATCCGTCAGGTGGTGCATATCCAGCTCGATCAGATCAGCTCTAACGTCAAGCTTGTCGGCTGCCTCCTTGGCTATCTTCTCTACCTGCCGGTTCTCGTAAAGGTCAACCTTGTTGCGGTATTTCATAAATGGGCCGGCCTGTTTAAGATTCTCTATCACGATACTTACCCTCAGGCTTTCCATATCACTTCTGACCCCGCCGCGGATGCTGTAACGGGCTATCTCACCTTGATATAGAAGGTTATAAGGGTTCGTGGTGTCAAGCTTCCCGGGCGAGGTAGCACCTTCCACGGGAGCCGCAGGAACAGGCTCATTTTTCTTTTCAGTTGAAGTTTTTTCAATTGAAAAAGAAAATGGAACATCTTCGGACGAAGGTCGGGAAGGGTTACGTGATGCCAGTAGATGAGTGAAGATCTCTCTTTCGTGGCTGGTGTACAGGCTATTTATATCATGGCTATCTGGCGTCTCGACATAACTGATTTTTATACCAGGATTCAGAGAATGCAGAGTCTCAGAGTGTTTTTTAGTGGCTTCCCTTCCTGCCTGATCTCCATCCATAAACAGGATTATCTCCTGCAGCTCTTTCAGATCACCGATAGCCTTTTTATGTTCATCAGTCAGCCCGTTGGTTCCGTATAGGGCAAGGATCCCGTATTCTTTGGTTATTTCCTCCATCTGTAGAAGCGTGGCTGCATCTATAATGGCCTCGGTAAGAATAAGCTTAATGGTATCAGGTTTTGGATAAGAAGGAAAGAGTCCCTGGCGGTCCTTCAGGTAAAAGTGCCTGGCCTGATCAGTGTTACCGTTAGTCTCGAAGATGCTTCGGAAGTAAAGACCCGTTACATGTCCTGCAGGATTTTTCAGGGCAAAACAGATGCAGTTCTTTCCAAAGACCTGGTGAGTGCCTTTGCCGATTGGCTTAAGAAGACCATATTTAACAAAACTCTGCATCAGGTTATCATTTACCTTACCGTTATGATGGTACTGCCCGCTGTTAAAGCCAATATCGAGCCTCTCCGGGTCCAGGCCGCGGTTCGCTGCATACTGTCTCCCCGGCTGGCTCCTTGACATGCCGTTAAGGAACGAGCCGAAGATCTTTGTCAGTACCGCGATCCTGGAAAGAGATTCAGAGTCGTTGGATGCGCCGGTTAGTTCCGGTTTATTAATCACGAGGGGAGGTTTAATGTTGCCGGGGCTAAGGAGAGATTCAGCCGCTGACGAAGGCTGCGCCTTGTCAGGGCCAAGAAGATCTTTGGCCTTAAGTATGGCCTCGTGCTTTGTGATCTTCTCGTACTTCATTATAAAATCGATCTGGTCTCCGCTGCCTGCTGAGCAGCTGGAGCTGAAGCATGTCCAGGTGCCGGTCTCGGGGTAGACCTGGAAGCTCGGGGTTTTGTCATCGTGGAAAGGGCAACGGAGGCGGTGGTTGTGGTCGGGGGTGAGATCGTAACGGGCTAAGACCGTCTCAATTTTCAGCTTCTGTTTGATTTCCCGGATTTCCATGTCAAAAATGTTTTGCGATATATTCAACCCCAAAACTAAATTAAAATTTCTATTATCGCAATCATTATTTTAAACAATTCGCAATATATTGTTAATAATTCACTTTATCGCTACTTTTGTAATATCACAAAAAACAAACACCAATATGGGCTTAGGTAGCACTATTAAGAAAATCCGGGAACAAAAAGGAATGCTGCAAAAACAGGTTGCTGCTGAACTTGGGATTGGCCATACCAATTATAATAAGCTGGAAAATGATAACCGGGAACCTTCGGTTAAAGAACTGCAGCTATTAGCTAAGTTATTTGGAATGACGATTGAACAGGTACTGAACTACGAAGGAGAACTGCCTCAGGAAGTAACCCTGGAAAATAAACCCGGTTTTGAGCAGCTGGACATGATCAACCAACTCGATGAAGACGATAAAAAAACCGTCTTAAAGATTGTAGATACTATGCTCACCAAAAAGAAGTTCAAAGACTTCTTCCAGAAAAACGTGGCCATATTATAACACAAAACCCGGCCTTGAACCGGGTTTGTTCTGTGATCAATTCTTAAGTTTTTACAAATAATTTGATCACTCACTCAGATAATAGCTAACATAGCCGTCATGTCTTATTGACACAATCCAGATAAGGCTATCATCAAATATATCTATATCATCTGCTGCTGGATACCAAATGTTATAAAAGTACTTATCAAACTCATTTAATGCTATCTTATCAATATCATCAAACCTATACCAGTTAATAAAAACATCATTTAAAAATTGTATCTTAAGATATTGTAATGTTTTGATAAGCTTAAAATCTTCTTCTGCATTTATTCCTGGCAAACATTTTTGAATTAAGCAAATATCCTCTACTAATGAAGAATCAGTACTTCCATATTTTTTGCACAATCGTTTTCTTAATAACATTGATTCAGATTCAGACAAATGATTGAATTGAGGGAAATCAAAACCGTAATTCTTCTTAAATATATTCAGTTTAAATTCTTCCATTATTATAACAGATTAATATTTAATCGGTTCAACTCCTTTTATACCACCGCTTCCTCTTTTCCCTTTAGTGTAATCCCAAAAATTTATATGAGGATATTCTTCGCCCGAACCTATTTTGGCATTTGGATGTGAAGGATCTAAACGATATCCCTTTTCTGCATTTCCCCTTTGTGGGCTGCCGAATTTCCCCTGTTTACCTTTAGGTAATGTTTCAGTCGCTTCTAAACCAATTTTGCTTTTAGCTTTTATTAAAGCTTCTTTTGTTCCTTCAAGGGAACCTCTTGATGCCCCTTTCAATGAACCAGTTGCATCAATGAATTCATCTGTGGCTTTAATAGTTTGAGTTACAGAAGTACCAGGAATGGACTTTGCCATAAAACCGACAGGTCCAGATACAGTAAATGTTGCAGCTACGCCTATAGGATCCAATACTCCGGCAAGCCTTTGCAAAGGTGCTTCAAATGCAATTGTTTTATCTACATAGTAATATCCATCATCACCTTGAACTTTAGTCGCAATTGAACGCATTGGATTATATGTAGGTTGCACCATGGAACCTAACCATGTAACAGTATTATAGACACCAATGGTTATGTCCTGCATAACAGTTTTAACGAGCCTTGCTGCAAGAAGGGGATCATCACTAGGGCCTCCATCCGGCCACATCCCGTCAGGATCCAGGAACCTGATCGGATTGTTGAATGTATACGCATACGGACTCCACCTGCGGCCTAATTCCGCAGCAGGATCTATCACACTCCATCTCGCAATTTGAGGATCATAGAAACGAGCTTGAAAGTCATAGATATCAAGATTCACGCCACCAAGAAGGTTGTTCTGAAGTTCCTTCCCGTTGTACAGGTACCGGTTGTCGCTTGTAGTAGTTGCC
>CAZYGL010000079.1:0-6813 GCA_964647335.1 uncultured Syntrophomonas sp.
TCATTCAATATTGTAGCCGATATTTTTCAATCCGCAATGGGTTTCTGTTCGGTTGGCATATCGATCTGCCTCTCAATGGCCTTACGGAATTTTTCGCCGAAATGTTGGTTGTCGTTCCTCTGGCGTTTAGCAGGTCCGCCGATCCTCTGCCCGGCTTGCCTGGCTTTCTGGTTAAGGTAGCGACGCATCAGCAAAAAGTCGATGTTCTCCTCAGTATATTCCTTGCCCATATGATCAATGACACAGCACCCTTTGGCCAGCATAATAGCGGCTAGTCCGTAATCCTGAGTGACCAGAAGGTCACCCTGGGAAGCCAGATTGATTATGGCTATATCTGCTGCCTGAGCTGCACCGTCCACCCTAATGATTCTGGCGTAATCGCTGGCAATCATGTGGTTGAGGTTGGCAACCAGAATAGTTTCGATTTGGTATTCCCTAGCAATATGTTCGATGATATCCTTAACAGGACAGGCATCTGCATCAACGATTACTTTCAAGATTGTCCCCTGCCTTCTGTCTAGCACTCACGCGACGGTAATGTGGAATTGGATCAGACAAGACTTAAGCTAAATTATAATTCATGCTACTATTATTAAATAGCGTGCTATGTAAGCATATCCCTATTAGACCGTATATATTTATGAGTTAACGGAGGTAATTCCTTTGCAAAATGATGAATTGCTGGTTGCTCAGACCCTACAGGGCGATCTCAAGGCTTTTGAAGAGTTGGTCATTCGCTATCAGCGGCAGGTTTTCGCTATTGTTTATCGCATAACAGCTCAATATCAGGAGTCCGAGGACATCACGCAGGATGTATTCCTGGCAGTTTTCCACAAGTTGCATCAATTTGATGTCAGCAAGAAGTTTTCGCCCTGGATTCAGAAGATCGCAGTCAATACCTGTATCAGTGCCTTGCGCAAAAAAAATCGGGCCTTCATGGTTGAATTCGATGAAGCCTACATATCTCAAGATGCTGGCAGCACTGCCACCGACTTTGGCAACCCGCAAGCGGCCGTTTTGAAACAGGAATTGCGGGATGACATAAACAAGGCCATGCTGGAACTGCCCATGAATTACCGCACAATGCTGATTCTGCGGTATCAGCTGGAGCTCGGCAACCAGGAGATAGCTGAAGCCCTGGGGATCACTAAAGAAAATGTCGAGGTCAAGGTACACCGAGCCCGCAAGGCCTTGCGAAAAATTCTGAATCAAAAGTGGCATGAAAAGGAGTAATGGGATGGACTGCCGGGAATTCAACGAGAATATTTTTGCATACAGTGACGGAACTCTGCCATCTGGGCTGCAAGCCAAATTCACTCTGCATTTGGAGAAATGTGAAAGCTGCCGGCAGAACTATAATTTAACCCTACTGGAAACTGAGTTATTGCATGAAGGTTTTGATGTTCCTGAGCCGCCGCCAAACTTTGCAGCCCAGGTGATCAAAGCGGTTGAAACAAGTGATGTTTCTGTACCAGCTGTGGAAACAGTTACGCCTCCGATCAGATCGGGTCGGTTTTTGCCGCCGAAGTCAATGTATGGACTGGTGGCAGCAGCAGCGATAATTTTAGCCCTGGTTGCTTATGGCCCCCAGTTGTTTAATCCAAACAATCGGTCCGAGGTAGCTGTAAATGACCGAAGTGATCAGGTCCTGGAAACGGCATCAACCGATCATTCTCGACCCGAAGCTTTAAATGACAGCGTTGCTGATAATACCATGCTGAAGGGAACTCCTACGGCTCCAACCTCTGCCAAAACCGCACCTGCTGCCGTCAAATCTACAGACTCCACAACAAGCAGCAGTGAAAAGACAGCGAATGGGAATACGAACGATCTAAGTACTGCAGCCCCTGCCAGCGTAAGTTCAGCTAACCAGGAAAACCAGTCTGAGCCTGCGGTTGACCAAATGCGTTCATCCCCAAATGCTGCAATTCCGCCTGGAAAGGTTGTCAGCGACTACAGCCCGATTAATATTCCCGAAGGATATATCCTGGAAGCGGTTGACACTTCAGGTGCGGGCCCCACGGTTTATTATTATACCAATGATGCAAGCGGTCTCAGATTCCGCATGGAATTGACAGATGTCCCGAACAACGGCAGCTCGGTTGTGAAAGTGGTTAAATTCGCTGACAAGACAATATATGCCTATTTCTACGGGAATATGTCCACCAACGAGCTGCGAATCATAGCCAATACGATCACTATCAAATCCAGCGCCCAATAATGTACCAATAAAAAAGCTGCCTTCCAACTCATGGAAGGCAGCTTTTGTGTTTATATATCAGGATGCCAGGGTTCTCTCTTCATAGTGGGAGAACTCCATGGAGAATCCAGCCCGGCCCTGGGTGCTGGAACGCAGTACCGTCGAATAACCGAACATTTCGGCCAGGGGCACAAATCCCCTGATTATCTGGGTGCTGTTTTGCATTTCCATAGAATCCAATTTTCCCCGCCGATTGCTGATGTTGTTGATGATATTGCCGGTAAATTCCTCCGGAGAGGTTACTTCCAACCTCATCACCGGTTCCAGCATCTTGGGGCTGGCTTTCTTCAGGCATTCCCTGGTGGCAAACATAGCTGCGGTCCGAAAAGCCATTTCCGAAGAGTCTACTTCATGGAAAGAACCATCCAGCAGGGTCACTTTAACGTTCACTACCGGATAACCCTTCAGCACCCCTTCTTCCAAAGCCTGCTTGATCCCTGATTCCACCGCCGGTATATATTCACGGGGTATGGCTCCGCCCACAATTTTGTTCACGAATTCGAAACCTTCGCCTGGTTCACATTTAAGAACTACATGCGCAAATTGTCCTTTACCGCCGGTCTGTTTTACGTAGCGCGTCTCATGTTCTGCCACCCGGGTAATGGTTTCTTTGAAGGCTACTTCAGGTTCGCCGATATTGATGCCTACATGGAATTCCTTGGCCAGGCGCTCGGCAATAATCTCCAGATGGAGCTCACCCATGCCGGACAACAAGGTTTGACCGGTCTCCTTGTTGTACGTCATCCTGAACGTAGGATCCTCGGCTGATATCTTGGCCAAGGCTTCGGCAATCTTATTCTGATCCGATTGGGTGCGCGGTTCTATGGCAATCTGTATGACCGGTTCGGGGAAATCTATGGACTCCAGTAAAATTGGCTGCAAATCACCGCATATAGTGTCGCCTGTGGCCACATCCTTTAGCCCGATAAAAGCAGCAATATCCCCGGCTTTAACTTCTTCGATCTCCTCCCGGTGATTGGCATGCATCTTGACCAAACGGCCTACGCGTTCCTTTTTGCCCTTGTTGCTGTTGTACACGTATGAACCAGCCTTGACAGATCCTGAATATACGCGGGCAAATGCCAGCTTGCCTACATGGCGGTCACTCACGATTTTGAAGATAAGAGCTGAAAAATCGCTGTACGTTTCAGGCCTGATTTCCAGGCTTTCTCCGCTGTCCAGGTCCACTGCTCGAGCTGGATTCACATCCAAAGGAGACGGCAGATACTCGACAATGGCATCCAAAAGGGTTTGTACCCCGATGTTGCGATACGAGCTGCCGCATATTACCGGAACCATGCTAGCCTGCACCACATTGTTCCTGACTGTCTCGATTATCAGTTCATCAGGAATGGCTTGGTTGTTGTAATAGAGTTCAAGCATGTTCTCGTCAGTCTCAGCCAACTTTTCAACCAGAGCGAGTCTCCACTGGTTGGCTTCTTCAGCATACGCACTGGGGATGTCGGTTTCCTTGACTTCGTTGCCCAGGTTGCCTGCAAAGGTCTGGTATCTCATCTTCACCAGGTCAATAATACCGCTAAATGATTCTTCTTCAAAAACGGGCAGGGTCAGTACCAGAGGATCCGCTCCCAGGCGCTGCCGGATCTGTTCCACAACGCGATAGAAATCAGCTCCTATTGCGTCCATCTTATTGACGTAAGCCATGCGCGGAACCTTGTATTTGTCAGCCTGCCTCCACACTGTTTCAGACTGGGGCTCCACGCCACCTTTGGCACAAAATATAACCACAGCACCATCTAGGATACGTAAGCTTCTCTCCACTTCGGCTGTGAAATCCACATGTCCGGGTGTATCAATGATGTTGATACTGGTTCCCTTCCATACACATTTGGTTGCAGCCGAGGTCACAGTTATCCCGCGCTCTTTCTCCACATCCAGGTAGTCCATTACGCTTTCACCATCATGGGTCTCGCCGATCTTATGGGTGAGGCCCGTATAGTATAAAATGCGTTCGGTGGTTGTGGTCTTGCCTGCGTCGATATGGGCAATAATACCGATATTTCTTAAATCTTTGAGCATAATTAGTTGTCACTCCTCCTATAGAAAACCAAAAATTAACGGCATTACACAGATGTAGTGCCGCCAATCACACAGTTCTGCTGCCAGAATATATATCAATACAGCGTACAATTAAATAGTTTAAGGGCATATGGCCCAAATGTCAAACACAAAAACCATTTATTTTAGCAGGGGTGAAATGACTTTGAAAACAGGGCTTCCAGCTATTTTCATCAGATCAAACAAAACTGATTCGGTGTTGGTTATAATTGCACCAGTCCCATGCATCAAATCCAGGCCGTTCTGATAATTTTCCTCAAACCTTGAGCATACTGCATCCTTTACTACATGGACATTGTAGCCGTCTTCAACCAGGTCCCGGACTGTCTGAAAAACACAAACATGAGTCTCGCTGCCAGTAACCAGGACCGTTTTGCGATTGAGCGGGGCCAATATTTTCCTGAGCCCTTCTATTGCTGAAAAATCCATCTTATCCATATACAGATGATTCTTAAGTCCAGCCATTATCTCCGGCACAGTGGGCCCAAGCCCTCGGGGATATTGCTCTGTCACGATGACGGGAATATCCATCTGCGCAGCCAGATTAGTCAAAAGGTTGGTATTTTTATAAACCTTCTCCCGCTGCTCCATGGCTTTCATGAGTTTCTCCTGCAGGTCTATGATAACAAGAACCGTCTCGTCCGCCTGTAATTTATAATATTTTCGCATCGCCATCCCCCTCAGTCTGTTATTATTAATTAGAAATATTGTGTCAGTATAGCCTTATTATACCTAGCTTTGGGCAATATGAGCAAGTTAGGCTCACTTCATAACCCAGGCGAAGCCATATTTAAATCGTAAAGCGGTCTTCCCCTGGTCGGTCATGTTTATTTTATATCCGGAGGTGAATGCAGCCAGTGAGAAATCGTCTGCTCGCCATCATCGCAGCCCTGCTCCTGTTCTCTGCCATCGGGAGCAAAATTCTGCCCCTGTATCAGCAGGAAGGCAATCCAATGCCTTTTCTTGTGGCTGCCGTGCGCTTATCTGGAAACCAAAGCCAAGTGGAGCCTATCTCAGGTAGTTCAGTAAAATACCTTGTGCAGACCAAAAGTGGACTGGATCCATTTATTGACTTCATGGCCACACAGGGATGGCAATATCAGGAACAGATGGGCGCAGGAATCTTATTTTACCGCGACGGGATTGGAATGACTGCCTTGAGCCGGATGTATTCACGCTTCTTTATGGTAATCGAACTTCCGCCATTAAATCAGGAACCATATCCGGCTGACTCCACCTGCGTAACCTTGACCGCCACTGGCGACATCCTTATGCATAACACAGTCATCGCCTCGGGCCTTAATAATTACAATTATGACTTTAGCAACTTATTTTCACCTGTTAAACATTTGTTGGAAGCTGCAGACTATGCCTCGGTAAACCTGGAGTCTGCACTGGCAGGCCCGGCTTCAGGTTATACTGGATATCCCCTTTTCAATAGCCCGGATAACATTGCCCAGGCTCTAAAAGATAGCGGATTTGATCTGGTTGTCACAGCCAACAATCATATATTGGATCGAGGTTACACTGGTGCCCTGCGCACCATGGATGTGCTTCGGGAGGCGGGCCTTGATACCACCGGAACCTTTAAAAGTACCGAAGAAAGTGAAGCCTATTTGATTAAAGATATCCGTGGTATCAAGATTGGATACCTGGCATATAGTTACGGCACCAACGGAATGGAAATACCCCCTGGGAAGGAATACTTCTATAATTATTTACATAAGGATCGTGTTTTGGCAGATATCGAGTCTTTACGCCCGCAAGTAGATGTACTGGTGCTGGTATTGCACTGGGGTGTTGAGTACAGTGATTTGCCGACAGCAGAGCAGAGAGAATTAGCTAAATTGTTTTTTGAAAAGGGAGCGGACATAATACTGGGCAGTCACCCCCACGTCCTTCAGCCCCTTGAGATAATGCACATAAACGGGAAAGAAAAACTGGTGATTTATTCCATGGGCAATTCGATGGGTGATCAGAATGGCTTGGAGAGGAACAGCGGAGTTATAATCAGCCTGCAGTTCACCAAGAATAACAATACTGGCGAGACCTACCTGAGCAGTTACAACTATATCCCCACCTATATTCATGAATATTATGATAGGGGCCGATTAAGATTTCGCCTGCTGGCCGTGGAAGAAGCCATTAATGCCATCAAAACAGGGCAGGAACCTTATTTGGGCAGTGAGAAACTTCCCATGCTGGAACAACTATGGTCTGATATCGACTATCGGATGACTCGGCCCCTGCCCTAGGCATTGATTCCAGGTATTAGGGTCACCTTCGCCATCTGTTATAATGGGTTTATAAGACATTTTGAAGAGGAGTTGGTATTAATGGATGCTGATGAACTCAAAATTCTGAAAACCGCTTTATTATCTGAGGTTGAGGGAGAAAAATACTATCGTGAGGCAGCTTCAAAAGTTCAGGACCCGGAGGTCTCCCGCTCCTTTTTATACCTGGCCGAAGATGAA
>CAZYGL010000080.1:0-6611 GCA_964647335.1 uncultured Syntrophomonas sp.
TATACTGGCAGACGACCGATCGGTCATCAACCGGCTGCTTTCCAGCAATCCCAATGAATTCATCAATAAATTTTCCCTGAAAGGCAGCCAGGGCATAATACCCTGTTCCCTGGTCAGGCGGCGCATCACCAAAAACCCGGATGGAACCCAACAGACCGTACTGGGGTTTGTCCCCGAAGGAGAAACCGCCGAAGTCGAAAAACAGCCCATCCTGTCAACTGTGTGGGGAACGGACAATGCTGCCCTGGTGGGCTTGGTGGGACACAGCGAAAAGTGGAATGAGATCAAAAAGCTATGCCTGCGGGCGGCCAGGGTTTCCTCCAGCGTCTTGATCGAGGGGGAGAGCGGCACCGGCAAGGAACTGGTGGCCCGGGCCATCCATGACGCCAGCGGCCTGGAGGGTCCATTTGTGGCCATAAATTGCGGGGCCATCCCCAAAGAGCTGCTGCAGAGCGAACTCTTCGGCTATGAGGAAGGGGCCTTCACCGGAGCCAGGAAAGGCGGCGGCACTGGCAAGCTGGAGATGGGGGACGGGGGCACGGTTTTCCTGGATGAAATCGGGGAGATGCCCTTTGATATGCAGGTGAACCTGCTCAGATTCCTGCAGGACAAAATGATCACCCGCATCGGCAGTTCCACCCCGAAAAAGGTGGAAGTAAGGATCATTGCCGCCACCAACCGCAGGCTGAAAAATGAGGTTCAGCTGGGCAGGTTCCGGGAAGACCTTTACTACCGGCTCAATGTCATCAATATCTCGCTCCCGCCCTTGCGGGACCGCAGACTGGATATACCGCCCATCACCAGGTACTTCATCCAGACCCTGTGCCATCAATTCAACCGCGAAACCCTGGGCATCAGCGATGCGGCCATGAATGTCCTCTGTGATTACAGCTGGCCGGGCAATGTAAGAGAACTGCGCAATGTAATAGAAAACCTGATCGTCTTCACCGAAGGGCCGATAATCACCGAGGCGATACTGCCATCGTATCTGAAGAGGGCGCTTCCCCTGACCGGGCAGAGTGCAGAGGCGGGAACTTCCCTTACCGAATCCGAGGAATCAGGGAGGCTGACCATCGAAGCAGCTCAGCAATACAGGCGCAAGGCATCGGCTGCCAATGAGCGCAATGAGATCCTGCGACTCCTGGAGGAATGCGATGGCAACATCAGTGAAGTAGCCAGGAAAATGGGGTTATCCCGCAATACCATCTACAGGAAAATTAAGACGTATAAAATTGACATCTAGTGTCACCCTGACTGTAACAACATGTAACAAATGCAACATATGGTGACAAGCTGATACAGAATGTGACAGTGGCGCAATAGAGGGAAGCCCCGCTGCCATATAGAATAAAGCCTATCAGAACCGCAATCACAGCGGTTCTTCTATTTTTTTCTGGGATTTTGATAGATTGGCACATTGTTTGCTCTTATACATAGAGCAGAAGAGCAGTCGGTATACCGCAGCCTGAGTCTGGCAAGTCTCAGGGCCGCGAGACATCATCTGGAGAGAATGGGGGCGAAAAAGAAAAGATTCTTGATGGTTTTTATCAATGCTAGCTAATTTAGAAAGGACGGATTTTAGAATGAACTTTATGGAAGAGTATAAGAGCAAACTGATAACTCCCGAAAAAGCGGCGGGACTGGTGAAGTCCGGAGATTTTGTAGGTTATGGCCACTTCAATCTGTTTCCGGCGGAATTCGACAAGGCTCTGGGCAAGAGAGCCAGCGAAGAAGATCTGATCAATGTGACCATCGATTGCGCCTCATCGGTAAGATATCCCGAGGTTGTGAAGAACGATCCGGAAATGAAGACCTTCACTTACTACAGCAACCACTTCAACGGCTTGGAACGCAAACTGGGAGATATGAATCGCATATCTTATGTGCCTACCCAGTATCATGACCTGCAGAAGATCCGCGGCGAAGTGGTCCAGCCATTTTTGAAGAAAAACATCATGTGTATTTTGACCTGCCCTATGGATTCCCACGGCAATTTCAACTTCGGCATAGCTGCTTCAGACACCTATGCGACCCTGAAGAATGCGGATATGATAATCGTGGAAGTCAATGAAAAGAGCCCTTACTGCATGGGCGGTGCCATGGAGAGCATCAACATCAAGGATGTCGATTACATCATCGAGAGCGATGAAAACGTATTCATGATGCCTCAAGCCGGAGAGCCATCAGAGACTGAGAAGCGGATTGCCGGATTTATCATGCCCATGATTCCTGATCGGGCCTGCCTGCAGCTGGGCATCGGCGGGGTACCCAATACTATCGGCGCACTGATAGCCAAATCCGACCTGAAGGACCTGGGGGTAAACACCGAAATGTTCTGCGATGCCATGGTGGACATGTACGAAGCGGGGAAAATAACCAACAAGTATAAAACCAGGGATGTGGGCCGCAGTACCTTCACCTTCTGTTTCGGCAACAAGAAGACCCATGAATTCCTGCACAAGAATCCGCAGGTGGCCGCCTATGACTGCAACTACACCAACAATCCCAAGTATATAGCCCTGGAGGACAATGTCATCTCCATCAACAACATCATCGAAGTCGACCTGTTCTCCCAGGTATGTTCGGAATCCAATGGCATCAGGCAGATTTCCGGAACCGGAGGTTCCCTTGATTTCCACATCGGCGCCTGGGAATCCAAAGGCGGCAAGGGAATCCTGGCCTTCAATTCCACCTATAAGGACAAAGACGGTAAGGTGAAATCCCGTATCAATCCATGTTTGCCGCAAGGGGCCGTAGTGACTGTTCCCCGGGTAATGGTCCACTATCTGGTGACCGAATATGGCGCAGTCAATATGAAAGGCCGCTCTATATGGGGCATGGCTGATGGGGTCATCAGCATCGCTCACCCCGATTTCCGCGATGACCTGATCAAAGCAGCCCAGAACATGAAAATCTGGTCTCCGACCAACCGGATCCCGTTCTAGACAAGGGCCCAACACCTGGACCAGATAGAAATAAATGGAGGAGATAAGTAATGGCTTCAAATTTTGCATACAAGAATACCCGGGACTTCAAATTCATACTGAAAGAGTGGCTCCCGCTGGACAAGATACTGGCCTACAAGCGTTACAGTGACAACTATAGTGTCGATGACGTGGATATGATCCTGGACACAGTTCTTAAGATGACCAAGGATGTGGTGGAGCCCACTTCCGATGATGGGGAAATCAATCCCATAAAATTCGAGAACGGACAGGTCATAATCTCACCTACCGTTCCTCCGGTATATAAAAAGCTGATCTCGGAAGGCTGGGGATGCAGCAATAATGACACCAGTGAAGGCGCAGTGGTCTTGCCCCAGGTCATGATGTTCCCGCTGTGGGAAATGTTTTCGGCCGCCAACCCGGCTTTTGTGCCTCCCTTCCTGGCCATGGCCCAGGGATCTTCAATGCTGATCAACGAACTGGCCCCGGAAGATATCAAACAGAAATTCCTGCCCAAGATGTTCTCCGGTGACTATACCGGTACCATGTGCCTGACCGAACCCCAGGCCGGATCCGATGTGGGAGAAATCAACAGCAAGGCTTTCCCCACAGATGACCCACGGGTCTATAAAATCAAAGGCCAGAAGATTTTCATCAGCAATGGTGACAACAACTTCGCCGAAAACATCGTGCACCTGTTCCTGGCCAGGGTGGATGGAGCCAAGCCCGGCACCGGCGGGATATCTTTATTCGTCGTGCCAAAGTACTGGATCAATGATGACGGCAGTTTCGAATTCAATGACGTGGCGGCTACCGGAATCGAACACAAAATGGGCATGCACGGCAACCCCACCGTATCGCTGAGTTTTGGCGACAATGACGGCTGCCGGGGTTATCTCCTTGGCAGAAACCCACTGGAACACGATGGCAAGGGCGACGGCATGGCCCTGATGTTCAAGATGATGAACGAAGAGCGGCTGGTGTGCGGAATCCTTTCCATCAGCGTCATCGCCAACGCTTACCACAATGCCCACGAGTACGCCATGACCAGGATCCAGGGCACCCCTTTCACTAATCCCAAGAAGGGCAGAGTTCCCATAGTCGAACACGAGGACATCAGGAGAGCCCTCTTGAGATGCAAAGCCATCACCGAAGCCTGCCGGGCCATAACCTATAAAGGCTATTTCAATATCGATATCAACCACTGGGATCCCGATACCGAAGAAAGAAAGAAAGCCGAAGATGAACTGGCAGTGCTCATCCCCCTGGCCAAGGCCTACTGCAGTGAAATTTCCTGGGACCTGGTCGGCACCGAGGCCATCCAGATCTACGGCGGCTACGGCTATATTTCCGATTATCCCTGCGAAAAACTGGCCCGCGACACCAAGATCAACACCCTTTATGAGGGCACAACCTATATCCAGGCCATGGACCTGGTGGGCCGGAAATGGGGCTTGGAGAAGGGTGCGGTATTCGCCCGCTGCATGCAGGACAACCAGGCTTTCTACGAGGCGAACCAAAACACCCTGGGCTTTGAGAAGGAATTTGCCCAGCTGGGTAAGGCCCTCCAGGCTTATGGAGAAATCCAGAAAACCATGGCCGGGTTTGCCCAGGATGATGAAAAACGCGGCCTTATCCCCACCTTTGCCAAACGGGTGCTTATGGCCACCGCTGAGATGATTGGCGGCAAACTGCTGCTGGAGCAGGCCCTGCTGGCAGACCGGAAAGCCAAAGAGCTGGGGCCGGAACACTATGACTACAAGTTCTACCAGGGCAAGGTCCTCTCCGCCAGGTATTACCTGCTCAATGAAGTGCCCCACGTGGCCAACCTGGCAGAAATCGTGAAGCTGGCCGACACCTCCGTCCTGGAAATAGACAGCGACTATTTCGTGTACTAGACCAAGCTCATAGCAACCTGGGGGGAGAAAGAAGCAAACCTTCTCTCCCCAGCAAAGGAAAATCGAAAGGAGAACCTGGAATGGATTTCACACTGAGTAAGGAACAACTGCTCATCCAGAAGATGGCCGGTGACTTTTGCGAAAAGAGTCTGGCGCCCCTGGCTGAGCAGATAGACCGGGACAACCAGATCCCGGCGGAAATCATAGCCGGACTGGGGGAATTGGACCTCTTCGGGCTGCCCTTCAAAGAAGAGTACGGCGGAGCAGATGCCGGATACGATTGCTACGTGCTGGCTATGGAGCAGCTGGGCAAGGTATCCAGCGGCCCGGCCATAACCATATCGGTGAATTGCCTGGGCCTGGGTGCCATCGACAAATTCGGCACCCCCGAGCAAAAAGCCAAATACATGCCCAAGGCCTGCCGCGGAGAGCACCTGGCCTCATTTGCCTTTACCGAACCGGGCACCGGCTCAGATCCCAAGCAGATCACCACCCGGGCGGTCAAAGAGGGCGACCATTATGTGATCAACGGCACCAAGCGCTTCATCAGCAATGCCGACTATCCTGGTCCGATGGTGGTTTTCGCCACCGACGACGAGAGCGGCAAACCCACTGCCTTCATAGTCGAGAAATTCTGCGAAGGCTACTCCATTTCGGAGCCCTGGCACAAGATCGGCTACCGGGGCGGGAACCTGCTGGACGTCTACTTCAAGGATGTGAAAGTGCCGGCAGAGAACGTGCTGGGCAAAGTCGGCGGCGGCTTCCCGGTGCTGACTTATGGAATCGCTTTCGGCAAGGTGGGCATCAGCTCGGTTGCGCTGGGGGGAATTCTGGCGGCTTTCGAAGCGGCCGTCAAATATGCCAAGGAAAAAACCCACCGGGGCGAACCTATTGCCAAATTCCAGGCCATACAGCTCAGGATCGCCGATCTGGCCATGAAATATGAAGCCTGCCGCTGGCTGACCTATCGATTGGGCTGCCTGGCCAATAATGCCAAGGACCCCATGCTGTTTGCCAAAGAGGCCGCCCTGACCAAGACCTTTGTATGTGATACCTATGTGGAGGCAGCGCGGATAGCTGTAGATGTACATGGTTCTTACGGATTGATGAATGATTACCTGGTGACCCGCTTGTACCGGGACGCCATTCTCGGCCCCCAGGTAGAAGGGGTCGCGGACATGCAGAAGATGATCGTGGCCGGAGTGGTCCTGAATTCCTAGGAGGTTAACGCGATGAGCGAAGAAAGCACTTTTGATGTCATAGTGGTGGGGGCCGGCCTGGCCGGCCTGGCGGCCGCCTACACCATGGCCCGGGAAGGCCTGGAAGTCCTGGTCCTGGAAAGAGGTGAATATCCCGGGTCCAAGAACGTGACCGGCGGGCGTTTATACCTCAATCCCATCCGGGACATGTTCCCCGACCTGTGGGCAAAGGCCCCCCTGGAGAGGCACATTGCCCATGAAGAGGTATGCCTGCTGGATACCGAACGGGCGGTGACGGTCAGGTATGACGGAGCAGAACTTGGAACCCAACCTTACCAGAGCTACAGCATTTTACGCTCCAAATTCGACAAGTGGCTGGGCAAACAGGCGGAACGCCAGGGTGCTATGATCGTCGCCAAAAGCCGGGTCGACGAGGTTGTCTTCGAAAATGGCGCTGTGGTCGGGGTGCGGGCAGGCGGTGAAGAGCTGCGGGCCAATGTGGTTATTGCCGCTGACGGGGTGCTTTCGTTCACCGCTGAAAAGGCCGGCCTGAGGCAGCCCTTCAAGGC
>CAZYGL010000081.1:0-6610 GCA_964647335.1 uncultured Syntrophomonas sp.
GGCTGGTCGGCAATTTTGATTACAAAATGCTTTTTACCGGCATTACAGCCATGACTGGATTGGCTTTCTTATCGAGCTGGCTGGTCAAAAAAGTGACCATTCCGGATACGAAACAGAATGTCTCGGACCAGGGACTCTTGTCCCACTTGGTTGAAAAATCGGCCCTCCCCGCCGCCTGGATCATGTTCTTATTGGCTGCAGTCTATGGCGCCCTGTTATGCTACATTTCCCTGTACGCAGTAGAGTGCGGAATAGATAATGTGGGCTTATTCTTCACCGCAATTGCCTTGACCATGCTCGTTACCCGGCCGGTCGCTGGTCGCTGGGCAGACAGCGGAGGGGCGAATCAGGTTCTGCTGGCAGGGCACCTGGTGATAGCTGCGGGCATGTTCACTACTGGTCTTTCCGATACCATGAACGGTTTCATACTGGCAGGCCTTTTGAACGGCATCGGATTTGGCGCGTGCATGCCGGTTTTGCAGGCCCAGGCTGTGATGCGCACTCCTATCCACCGCCGTGGTGCAGCCACAGGTACCTTCTTCGCCCTTTTTGATCTGGGCATCGGGCTCGGCACCATCCTGTGGGGTTATATAGCCGCAGCCAGCAGCTACCAGACCATGTATTTCTCAACCCTGATTCCGTTAGTACTGGCTTTGGGCCTCTATTATCGCTTCAATCCTTATCGCAGCCAGGCCTGACCTTCCTATTTCTCCCCGTACTTTTGGATCAAACGGTCCCGCAATTCCCGGAATATATTTTCATGCTGCCCTGGGCCCAGATTGGGGAAAGCCTTGAAAAGGCGCCTGGGGCCGGACGCTGCCCGCGCAATAAGCGCCTCATGCCGGGCGCGGATATCTTCGCGGAGTTCTTCCAGGGCTTCCAGGGAAGCTTCCTTGAACAGGTCGATAGTCTCCTGGGCTTCAAAGCGAAGCAATTGAATTTGCTCCACCACGGTTCTGAGTTGTGCCACTGAACGCAGGGTGTGGATCAAGTCCACTGCGAAATAAATCGCCAGTACTCCTATAAAGACAGTCCCCGCATCATAGGGTATCCTGGATACCAATCTGCTGATTTCAGGGTGCAGGGCCTTCAGCATAATCACCGCACCTATTCCCCAGTACAGGGAGAAACGCAGGCAAATGCGCCCCTGCAGATTGAAGCGCCGATTGCTGTAATCCCACCATTTTTCATGAAATATCTTTTCCAATACGAATCCGGTAGCGTATTCCAGTGTCGAAGTCAAAAGCACCGCCCCGGCAAATAGCATCGGGATATTCGATAGAAGAGGCTTGAGAAGAATAATCAGCAATACGGAACCAAATCCGTAAATAGGACAAAACGGGCCGTTCAAAAATCCTCGGTTAACGAAATGGCCTTCTTCGGCCCAGGTATAGACGGATTCGATTATCCAGCCCAAAAAAGCGTAGATGACAAAATAAAAGGCCAGGTCAAGACTGGCGAAACTATACCCATTTATGACTAGCATCGTGTCACTCCTGATGTCAAACTATTTTATACCTCATTCCCTGTTCCAGTTCGAGATTTTATGACCATGAAATGTTTCAGGGCAATGACCAGGCCCATGATAATCAAGCCCCAATGGGGTCCCGGCAGAACAGCATAGGCCGAAATAGCAAGGGCACCAGCCAGGTTGGACCAATCACCATCCTGGCCAGATACGCCGAAGTAGACCAACAGCCATAATATGACAAAAACCAGGATCGCAGGCCATTGCCATAACACCAGCAGGCCTCCCAGGGCTGTGGCCAGCCCCTTGCCGCCTTTGAAAGCCAACCAGGGCGGATATATATGACCTGCTACAGCCGCAGCCAGGCAGAGTCCGGGATCTGCCCCCAGGAAACTTCCCAATCCAACCGCTGCCGCACCTTTAGCTGCATCGACCAGAAGAACTATTATCGCCGGTTTATAACCTAATTGATCTCGCACGTTCATTGAACCGACATTGCCGCTGCCCATCTGGCGGATATCTTTTTGCTGCTGGAATTTTACCACGATATAAGCTGTGGGGATAGATCCCAACAGAAATGAAGCGATTAAAGCTAAAAATGTCTGCAAAACCATCACCCCTTAAGCCCGCCCTCCGCGGGACCGTCTCCCATACAAGCCATCCTGAGCTATTTCAAGCACGTTAATCTGCAGAGTTTGCCTGGAGATCCAGCTTTGGTTTAAGATTTGAATATGAACCATATCACAATCAGATTTTATGCTGAACTAAATGACTTCATCACCCCAGAGCGGCAGGGTAAGACTTTTAACCACTCTTTCAACGGGCCGGCTTCGGTCAAGGATGTAATCGAATCACTAGGGGTTCCACACACCGAAGTCGACCTGATCCTGATCGATGGACATTCAGCGCCTTTTTCCGATGTATTGAAAGGCGGTGAAAGTGTGGCGGTGTACCCAGTGTTCAATACTTTTGACCTGGGAGAGACCAGCAAGGTTCGCCCTCTACCCCTGTCTGAATATCGCTTCGTGCTGGATTCCCACCTGGGCAAACTGGCCGCCTACTTGCGCATGCTTGGCTTCGACGCGATTTATCGCAACATATTCGATGATGCCGAGATAGCCGCCATTTCCGCCCGCGATAACCGTATCCTGCTCACCTGTGACCATGGACTGCTGAAACGGAAACAGGTGGTGTACGGTTGTTTTATACGTTCTAAAATTCCGGTACTGCAATTGAAAGAGGTGCTTACAAGGTTTGATCTCTTCTCCGAAATCCGGCCATTTACTCGCTGTATGAAATGCAACGGGATATTGGAGCCGGTAGATAAAGAATCCATCATCTCGCGCCTGCCGGCCAAAGTAGACGAATTTTGTGATGAATTCAGCATATGCCGTAATTGTGGCCAGCTTTATTGGCCAGGTACCCACTATGAGCGTATGAAGGAACTGATATCAAACGTTGCCCACATGGACATACTTTAGACCGGCATCGCGGCCGATCTGTTCAGCCATTCGCAGGGTTTCGATCGGGGTAATGGCTGTGTCCATCATCTTCCACGCGGGGAAAAACCGGGTCACATGCCAGGGTACAGCTGGGCTCAGTTGTTGGGCGATAAATTTGGCTATCTTACTGATCCCTTCGGCTTTGTCATTTACACCTGGAACTACCAGGGTAGTGATTTCGATATGCACTCCGGCCCGGTGGAGGTAGATCAGGTTTTCCATGATCGGTTCCGGCTTGGCCCCGCAATATTTCTCGTAAACTCCGTCATTAGGCCCTTTAAAATCCACATTGGCTGCATCCAGGTATGGGGTTATGGCATCCAGGGTTTCCCGGGACATATACCCATTGGTTACCCATACGTTTTTCAGCCCTTTTGCCTGGGCCAGTTTCATGGTATCAAGGGCATATTCCACCCAGACCGTAGGTTCATTATAAGTATAGGCTATGGATGGGCATTGGTATTCCAAGGCATTGGCGATGTGCTCTTCTGGAGTTATGTCCGTACCCAGGACCGGTTCGGTCGGCTTGGGCGACTGGGAGATGTCCCAATTCTGGCACCAGGAACAGCGGAAATTGCATCCCAGGGTGGCAAAGGAGTAGATCCAGGTACCAGGCATGAAATGGTAAAGCGGCTTCTTTTCAATTGGATCGACATGGGCGGTTATAGTCTTCCCGTAGGTGAGAGCGTACAGAGTACCTGCCTGGTTCTCCCGCACCCTGCATATTCCTCTTTTGCCCGGAGCAATGGTGCAGCGATGGTTGCAGACCGCGCATTTGACCTTGTCATCCTCCAGCTTCTGGTATAACATCGCTTCCTTCATCTAAAGTCCCACCTTCCGTTTAGCTCCCTAAGGGATCCTTGCCGTGGATTCGCCTATCCTTGAGTATCTGTCCGTGTACAGCCAACCAGATACAATGTGGGTCAGAGGAGGTATACTCCACCCGGTGAGGCCGACCCGCTTCAATCAGCAGCCAGTCCCCGGGCCCCAGACTGCAGATGTAACCGTCTTCAAAGGCCAGCTGGGCCTTACCCTGCAACAAAACCACCCATTCATCACGGTCCTGAATCAGCCATTCGCCACGGGGGGTAAACTGTCCGGCAGATATTATCCTTTCGATCAATATCCCCTGGTCAGGGACCAATGCTTGAAACAGCTCCTCTTCTTCCATTATGGCTGGTATGTCAAATAGATTCAATGTTAGTCTCCCTCCTAATCAATGCGGAGCGTTTGCCAGCTGCTCCAGGAGAACTTTGGCAGGTATGGCCAAGCCGTGGCGATCCTTTATTTCCCCATCACTCTCGGCAATGCTTGCAAAAACGATCCCCACCACTCTTCCCTGGGTATTTATAACCGGACTGCCGCTGCTGCCTTGACTGATGGGGAATTCCAATTCGAATACCGGCGAAGCACTTGATTTTGTACGGCGAAATGCCCCTACTTTACCCCGCTGGGAAATCTGCGAAAGTCCCAGGGGATTACCTATAACCGTAACTGTGTCACCAGTAGCAGCAGGCAGAGCCGATTCCAGTTGCAAATAAGGTAGTCCTTGGGCTTCCAGAGTGATCACAGCCAGGTCATAACCGGGTATCTCCTTGTATCCCGCAGCAAAAAACCTGGCTCCGTGAGCGAAACTCACGATTATTAGTGATGAGGACTGGACTACGTGCCGGTTGGTGATGATTTTCCCGCTTTCATCCAGATTGAAACCGGTGCCCTGGTGTGTGGCCACTTTCAAGGGCTTGGTGGCGTCCACTACTTCTATATAGACTACGGCTGGCTTGCTCTTTATGACCAGTTCATCGTTCTTTAAAATTCGGTTCTGATCCAGAGAAGCTGGCGGGTCAGTAAATATAAAGCTTAAATGAGGCATGGAAAATCCAGCGAAGGCTATTACCACAATTACAACCAGCGTCTTGAACAACCAGCCAGGTTTTCGGCCTGCTGTAGTTGAGTCTTCCTCTTGTTCTTCAAACTCCAACTAAAACCGCCCTCCCTCCCGGGATATTTTGCAGCTCCTGCCATTGCTGTATAATATAGTTTAGCTTATCCTACGTTAAAAAGGATGCAATATGATTATGGCAGAATTGGCTTATGTTTGAAGACGTTAAGACATCCCCGAACTTCCGCTGGTATGTATTGGCCACTGTTTCCTTGGGTACCTTTATGTCTACCCTGGACGGCAGTATCGTAAATGTAGCCCTGCCTACCATATCTGGCCAATTTCGTGTTGAACTGTCGGCGCTGCAATGGACAGTGACTGCCTATTTGCTTGCCATAACCAGCCTGCTCCCTATATTTGGGCGTTTAGCCGATATGCTGGGGCGAAAAAACATCTATTTACTGGGCTTTGTAGTATTCACGCTGGGCTCGGCTCTATGTGGTCTATCCAATGGCATCTGGACACTGGTCGCTACCCGAGTGGTTCAGGCTGTGGGCGCAGCAATGCTTATGGCCAACGGGGCAGCAATCGTGGTATCGACTTTTCCGGTTCAGGAGCGAGGCCGGGCCTTGGGTATGACAGGAACGGTGGTGGCTCTGGGCAGTATGACCGGGCCTGCCCTGGGTGGGCTTTTAATCGGGCTGGCGGGCTGGCGTTCCATCTTCTATATCAATCTACCAATAGGTATCTTCGCTTACCTGGTGGCAAGGTCGATTTTGCCATCTGACCGGCTGGAAGGCGAAAAAGAAAGCTTTGATTTCAGCGGAGCGGTATTCTTTGCCCTCGGTATGGTCAGCCTGATCCTGGCTATCAGTAACGGTGCTTCTCTAGGTTGGTCTAATCCAGCCATCCTGGCTGGATTATTATCTGCCTTCGCATTGCTGGTTCTATTAATAAGCAATGAGCGCCGGGTGCTGCATCCCATGATCGACTTGACACTGTTTCACAACCGGGTTTTCATAATCGGCAACCTTTGCGGCTGGCTCTCCTTTGCCGCCATGTTCGCCAATAATATATTGTTGCCCTTCTATCTGCAGCATGTTTTGGATTGCAGTCCTACCCAGGTCGGATTACTGTTGACTGCTTTTCCTGTAGCTATGGCCATATCTGCACCTATCAGCGGCCGGGTCTCAGATGAATATGGCCCCCTGTGGCTGACTTTTGGGGGCTTGTTGATAACTGCGCTGGGCCTGTTCTATTTCTCGACTCTGTCCTCTACTGCCGCTATGCTGCGCGTGGTCCCTGGCTCTCTGCTAATGGGCATGGGCGCGGGTATGTTTCAATCCCCTAACAACAGCAGCGTTTTAAGTTCGGTCCCCCCGAGAAAACTCGGATTGGCCGGGGGGATCAGCGCTTTGGTCAGAAATATGGGAATGATCATAGGCATAGCCTGGTCAGTCTCCCTTTTTGAATTCTGGGGTGGTGTATCCCGACCTGGTCCTGATCAGATCCTGGGATTCATGACCGCCTACCATCGGGTGATGCTGGTAGCTACAGGATTGTCACTTCTGGCAGCTTTTATAACCTTGAATCGCAGTGGCCATCATCATGGCTTGGCACCCGTAGGCGAGCGAAGTAAACCCGCGGTTTAGCCAGCAAAAGGCCAGCATCTGTGTCTCTAAATTATCGTCCGACTTTTATCACCCCTGGAATCGAGCTGGCGCGAAATACGGTGATTCCCTTCAAACCCTGCTAGAT
>CAZYGL010000082.1:0-6598 GCA_964647335.1 uncultured Syntrophomonas sp.
TCATCCCCTGCCGGTCGAAGGCTTCTCCATCCAGCAAATGGATCAGGTAAGCTTCGATCTCCTCTTCATCATCCCAGTGTCTGACGTTTTCCTTGATGTCCGCAAACATCTGCACGACTTTGGCATTCGCGCCACCATGTTTGGGACCCTTCAGAGAACCCATAGCTGCTGCGATAACCGAGTAAGTGTCGGTTCCCGAAGATGTAACCACATGAGTGACAAAGGAAGAATTATTGCCCCCTCCGTGTTCGGCGTGCAATACCAGGGCTAAATCCAGCAAAGCCGCTTCCAGTTCGGTATAATTGCTGTCGGGGCGGAGCATGTACAGGATGTTTTCCGCTATGGACAAGTCAGGACGGGGACTATGGATAAAAAGGCTGCTGTCCCCGTGGTAATGGGCATAGGCTTGATAACCATAAACAGCCAGTGACGGAAAACATGCGATCAAGCGCAGGCATTGCCTGAGCACGTTTTCCAAAGAGGTGTCATCAGCCTGTTCATCGTAGCTATAAAGCTCCAAAACACTCCTGGCCATCACATTCATCATGTCCTTGCTGGGGGCGTTCAGGATCATGTCCCGGGCGAAATTATCAGGCAATTTCTGGTAGTCGGCCAAAATTTGCTTGAAACTCTCCAGTTCACGGTTATCTGGCAGGTCGCCGAATAAAAGGAGATAGCTGCTCTCCTCAAAGCCAAACCGTTTTTCACTAAAGAATCCTTTGACAATATCGTTGATATCGATGCCCCGGTAGAGAAGCCTGCCGGGCACAGGTATCATCTCGTTTTCATCAATGATATACGAGTGAACTTCGCCGATTTCGGTGAGACCTACCAGCACCCCGATCCCGTCGATGTCCCGAAGCCCCCGTTTGACGATGTACTTATTGAAAAGTTCAGGATTGATTACACTGCATTCCTCAGCCAGGGTAGTCAGGTGGGTAAAGAGTATTTGTTTGCTGTCGCGCTCACTGATATCCATAAAATCTCCTTTGCTGTATCGGATACATTGACTAAAACCTTGTGGCTGCACCTGATCTGGCGAACAACTAGGCTTGCCAGCCCGGTTGTTAATCTACAGATGTAAATTGCAGGTCAGTAGGATAATTTACAGGCGCACCCTGATATGTTAGAATCTATACTGTTAAGAGGGAGTAGCTTCATAAGGTCAAGTCAACATCGCGGCCTTTTGGCCTGGCTTTACCTCCCGGGATCTAAATCCTTGGGATTAGCAAGACTTTTAACATGATCCTGGATCAAGAGGATTATGTTAAAGGTCTTTTTTTCTTTGACTATTATTTTACCATTTAATTGCGGAGAGGATGACAGGAATGGAGAATAATGCTGACCCAAGCCTTAGAGTCTCCTATCACACCATGACCGCGGCAGAGGTCTTGAGAAAAATGGAAACCAAGACGGACGGGCTTACCGATATCGAAGCCCTGGAGCGTTTGAACCGCTGGGGGCCTAATGTCCTCCAAGAGGGTCAGAAAAAAACCGTCCTGGGAATGTTGTTGCACCAGTTCAAAGATGTGATGATAGTTGTCTTACTGGTCGCCGCAGCTATAGCCGGTTTTATGGGAGAACAAACCGATGCTGCCATAATTATTGCTGTGGTTTGCATCAATGCCGTTTTGGGCGTAGCCCAGGAAAGCAAAGCCGAACGGGCCCTGGCAGCCTTGAAAAAGATGTCCGCACCCTATGCCAAGGTTCGCCGGCAGGGTCGTGTTACTTTGTTGAAGGCCGAAGAAATTGTGCCCGGTGACATAGTTCTGGTAGACGCAGGCGACTATATCCCGGCAGATATGCGCCTGTTGGAGACTGCCTCCCTGAAAGTGGAAGAAGCTGCCTTGACCGGGGAATCGTTACCTGTAGACAAGCTCACCTCTGCTCTGGACAGTGAAAATATTATGATCGGGGACAGGTATAATATGGCTTACCAGGGCACCAGCGTAACTTACGGTCGTGGAGTAGGCATAGTTACAGCCACTGGGATGGGCACCGAGGTGGGAGCAATCGCGGATCGCCTCAACACATTGACCATGGAGGAGACCCCTTTGCAGAAGAAGCTGGCGGAACTGGGCAAATCCCTTTCGATTGCAGTTGTCGTAATCGCCGCCATCATTTTTGCAGCCGGCGTGATTCAACAAAGAGATACCCTGGAAATGTTCCTGACCTCAGTCAGCCTGGCGGTCGCAGCAATACCTGAAGGCTTGCCAGCTATTGTCACCATTGTTCTGGCGATTGGAGTCCAAAAGATGGCCAGCCGCAATTCCATAATCCGCCGGCTGTCTGCAGTCGAAACCCTTGGCAGCACAGAAATCATCTGTTCTGACAAGACCGGGACCTTGACCCTGAATGAGATGACTGTCCGTGAAGTCTTCTGGGATGATCACCAGCGCGCCTCCACAGATGCATTCATGCCTGATGAGACCCTGTCGATAATGATGCAGGTAATGACCTTGTGCAATGACTCCAAGGTTACCCGCCATTCCCCCCATGCCCTGGACTTAGTGGGGGACCCGACGGAAACAGCCCTGATTTATTTTGCTTTTGAAAAAGGATTCTATCCCGAGGGCAGCGAAAATATTATGCCTAGAGTGGCCGAGCTCCCCTTCGACTCGGAACGCAAGCTTATGACCACCCTCCATCAACTGGGTGGAAATGTGCGGGTCATGACCAAAGGCGCTCCTGATGTGCTGTTGGGCCGATGCCGCCGGGTGCTCATAAACGGTGAAATCCAGGCGCTGGATGAAGAGACCCAGTCCATCATATTGGAAGTCAACCATAATATGGCTTCCAAAGCGCTGCGCGTGCTGGCTATGGCCTATCGGGACCTGTCTTCTGTTCCTGATGACCCAGCTTCAGCCAGCTTGGAAGATGATCTGGTCTTTTTAGGTCTGGTAGGTATGATCGATCCCCCACGCCAGGAAGCCCAGGAAGCTGTCCGCATCTGCAAGCAGGCGGGAATCAAACCAGTTATGATCACCGGCGACCACCGGGATACCGCTGCGGCGATTGCCTTGGAACTGGGAATCATTGCAGGCCCTAGCGAGGTCATTACCGGTTTGGAACTGGATCAATTAAGCGAAACCGATTTTCGTCACAAGGTCCTGGATTATTCAGTGTATGCCCGGGTATCACCTGAACATAAAGTCCGGATAGTGCAGGCCTGGAAGAGCAACCGCAAGGTAGTTGCTATGACCGGCGATGGAGTCAATGATGCGCCTGCCCTCAAGGCCGCAGATATAGGGATAGGCATGGGTATTACCGGTACTGATGTGGCTAAAGGCGTTTCGGATATGGTCCTGGCGGACGACAATTTCGCCACCATCGTCCATGCTGTGGAAGAAGGTCGGAAAATTTACAGCAACATCCGCAAAGCGATCCAGTTCTTGCTGTCTGCCAATATCGGAGAGGTAGTTACTCTGTTTGTTGCCACCATGCTCAACTGGACCATACTGTTTCCGATCCATATACTCTGGATCAATTTGGTGACGGACACCTTTCCGGCTTTGGCGCTGGGAATGGAAAAGGGCGATCCAGACATTATGAAGCAGCCGCCGCGGCAATCATCAGCCAGCATCTTTGCTGATGGACTGGGGATCAATATACTCTATCAGGGATTGCTGCAGTCTCTGATTACCCTAGCAGCCTATTATATAGGTCTGACTTACTATGGAGAGTCCATTGGCATCACCATGGCTTTTGCCACCCTGGCCTTTATTCAGCTGGCGCATGCTTTCAATGTGCGCTCCAGTAAGGATTCGGTGATTAAGATCGGCCTGTTTTCCAACCCTTATATGTTGGCAGCAGCTTTAATGTCGGCCGGCTTAATGGCAGCCGTCATTCTCGTTCCGGGATTAGGCCCCTTATTCAGGGTGTCGAGCCTAAGCCTTACGCAATGGGGCATAGTGGTCGGATTGTCATTGCTGATTATTCCTCTGGTAGAACTGGCAAAACTACTGCGTTGGGCTTGGCCCGATCAAAAATAGAACCTGCAGGGGGGAATTCATTTTGCATAAAAAGCTCACGGCTTTATTTGCATTTGCTGTTCTGTTGGTGCTGGCTTTCTATACTCCGCCAGTACAAGCAGTTTTCAAAGAAGTATATTCTGAACTCTATAAGACTACCGATATAGCTTATGCTGATGCCTCACCTTTTCAAAAGCTGGATATCTACTATCCAACCGAAGGTGAAGGGCCTTACCCGGTTATTGTTTCGATTCACGGAGGCGGTTATTGTACAGGTGACAAGGTTGGTTCTGATGCCCTGGTAGCCTGGCAGGGCTTGAAAAGAGGCTATGCAGTGGTCTCGATCAATTACCGTTTGAGTTCAGAAGCCGTATTTCCAGCCCAAATCAATGACTGCAAAGCCGCTATCCGTTTCATCAAAGCTCATGCAGGGGAATACGACCTGGATCCCAATCATATTGCGGTATGGGGCAGTTCCGCAGGCGGTACTCTGGCAGCTATGCTCGGGGCTTCATCCGGTGTAGTCGAACTCGAAGACCTCAGCCAGGGCAATCCCGGCCAATCTGACAGCGTCCAGGCTGTTGTCGATTGGTGCGGTCCAATGGACCTCCTGACCATGGATAAACAGTATGCTGAAAGCGGAGTAGCCGGATTCCCCACCAATATTCCCACTTCTTATGGATCCAAATACCTTGGCCGCTTAGTCACAGAAGTTCCTGAACTGGCCGAGAAAGCCAATCCTGCTACCTATATAACCCCTGATGATCCGCCGGTATTCATCCAGCATGGTACACTTGACAATTGGGTTCCGGTGCAACAATCCGTTGTCTATGCCGAACAACTCAGAGCGGTGTTGGGTGAGGAGCGTGTGGTCCTTGAGATCATGCCCGGAGTAGCTCACGGCGGAACTTCATTCAACAATGAGGCCAACGTGAGCAAGGTTTTGGACTTCCTGGATGCCAACCTGAAATAGTATCCTGCTACAAACGACTGATGCCGCCGTGTCAAGCATCCAAGGCCTGCAAACGGCGGCATTTTTTGTTTTGATGTTTGAGTTCTGCGAACCGGGATCGGTGCTCAGACTTACTTGCGATAAAATACGTCTCCGCTCTTTACCACCTCATTATGAGCCAGCAATCTCTGCAGGTGTTGGTCCAGGGACATCTTCTCCATCCACATTAGCAAGTCGTTCAGGGTATTCTGCTCCCCAAAGACGATCTGCCTGAGGGCCAGTTGTTCGATTGTCTGGGGCACCTCCAGGGCTTTCAGTATCTCTTCTTCTTTGCGATAGATAGTTTCCGCGTAGCGCTTCAGGCGCCCGGGGATATCATCATCGATGATACCCTTATGGGAGGACACTATAACTTTAGGGTTGATTTCCAGGCATAAATCGATGGACTTCAAAAAATCGTCGATATTACTGCATCTATGCCCATACCAGGGGCCAAAGGTTGATAGGTCGACATCGGCACTGAAAAGCATACCGCTTTTCTCCTCGTAAAATGCGCAATGCCCCGGGGTATGTCCTGGGGTATGGATGACTGTTAGCTTTACCTGCCCGAAATCAAGATTCTCTCCTCCGGCAAGTTCCATGTGTACAGGCGTAGCATGCAGGTCCAGCCCTTCGATGAAATCCTGCCCTATTTGATCCCCGCCAAACTCTGCAAATCCGTAGAATTCCAAAAATGCATCCAAAGTCCTGGCTCCAGGGGCATCAAGAGCGTGCATCCATACCTGAGCCCGAGGGAAGTGAAAATTGTTTAATATATGGTCTTCGTGGAAATGGGTATTGACGATCAGGTCGATGGGAATTTTTTTCAGTTCATCTAGGTTCTCAGCCCCGAAGGAAGTATCTAATAAGACCTTCACATCGTCATCGATGAAAAGACAATGACAATAGGGCATCCTGGCCTTATTCGGCGCCTCCACGAATTTGATCCGGTCGGATATGTTGACTATCAAATGTTTCCCCCCCTAATGTACATGAAAAGAATCGCGATCCCACTACAAACCATCCGGTGCATAGTTCATGATAGGTCTTTCCCCAGGGCACGGACTATGAATCTGTGCACATTATGGGGAAATCCCGCCTTGGCATGATGCAGGAAGACACAGGAATCATTGAATTTGATCCCTAATTCTGTAGCTGCCTTATGCACCGCTTTGTCTGCGGAACCTTGCTGAAACCACACGTCCTGGATTCCCTGAGCTTTACAGATGGGCAGCAACTGCTCGGTCACCCTTGGTCGGGTGAAAAAGACCGCAGCTTGCACCGGAGGAACCAATTCCCACGACTTATAACAGGGCTGTCCTTCGATTGAATCCAGATGGGGATTTACCGGGTATAATTCATAGCCCTGGGCGCGCAGGAAAGCATACGCTTGTCGGCTGAATGACTTCGGGTCGCTGGATACTCCCAATATGGCCAGTTTATTAAATCTGGTGAAGAAATCCAACACGGATCTGATCCCTCCCTAAAAGCACAGTTGGGCATTTCTGATAACATTAGATCCAAGCAATTTATCCCTGGCTGGTATCAGTTGTTGACTTCCCGGTTCATGCGCGTATTTCAAGGATCGACCAGCAAATAAAAAGACCCAGCTGGGTCTTTTTATTTGCTTCATGGC
>CAZYGL010000083.1:0-3071 GCA_964647335.1 uncultured Syntrophomonas sp.
TAGGCATTGAACTCGCGATAGGCTTTGGAGAGGTCACCCACCAGCCAGAGGGTCTGCCCGTCCCTATCAATTGCGGTAGGCTCGGTCAGGATGACACAACCGGCATCTTCCAGGGCGAGCCCCATCCTGGTTTTGCGCCCGGTCAGGAAATCATAGGCTAGGGGGTAGTTGCCGTTTATGTAGTACAGGTTCGTCTGGTCTTCGATCCGTTCCAAAAGAGCCAGGAAGGGCGCGAAAGAATCGTCCCGGGTCTCCATGTCGCCGGTGAAAGCGATCATGTCATAGCCGGTGCGGTTGATCAATTCAGCCAGTTCCGCCTGATCCGGCCCGAAGCTCTTGCCGTGCAGATCACTGACCTGCAGGATCCGGAATCCGTCGAAAGACGAAGGCAGGCCGGCTAGATAGACCGTCTCGGAGCGCACCACCAGGCGGTTGTTGTCATAGACATTGTAGCCGGTAATGAGGAGGATAGAGGCGATGAGGGATAATCCCAGGGCCCGGTGTTTTCTGATCAGATAGTATATACCATATACCGACCCCAGGGTGAGGGCGCCAAGCGCTAGGATTATTATTCTGAATGCGAGTATTCTGGTCACCCTCTGCCTCCACAAGAACCGGCTCGAATGGTTGGAAATACAAGATAAAAAGACTAGTCTGCAGCTCCAAAGTATAGTATAAATGATAACAGAGTTAAAGTGAGATGGACAAACCGGTGATCATCACGGGGCATCTGCAGATTATTGGGGGTATATATGAGCCAGGGCTATTTCGTTCTCTCTCTGGATATGGAGCTGATGTGGGGAGTCCAGGAGAATAAAACCATAAAGGATTATGGCCCCAATGTTTTAGGGGTATGGAAGGTCCTCCCCCGCATGCTGGATCTTTTTGTTAAACGGGACATTCACTGTACCTGGGCCATAGTCGGTTTCCTGTTCTGCGCCAACAAGGAGCGTATTTACGCGATCATGCCTGAGAAACGGCCCCGTTACACCAATATGAAGCAGTCCAGTTATGCCTGGCTGGAGGGGATAGGCAGCGATGAGCATGACGATCCTTACCATTATGCTCCGACGCTGATCAACCTGATACGGGAGACCCCCAACCAGGAGATCGCCACCCATACCTTTTCCCACTATTACTGCCAGGCCCAGGGCCAGAGCAAAGAGGAATTCCGCCAGGATATCCTGGCAGCCATAGAAGCGGCCGAGCCCTTCGATATCAAGTACAAAAGCATAGTATTTCCCCGCAATGAGGTCAATCAGGACTACCTGGAGGTACTGGCCGAGAACGGCATAAATGTCTACCGCGGCTATGAACTTAACTGGATCCGCACCAAAGCAGTAGCCAACCGGATCGAGATCGTGCAGCGGGCCTTCCGTTTCGTGGACACTTACCTGAATATTACCGGGGCTAACTGTCATGCCCTGGAAGATACAGTCAAGATGAACAATATGTTCGATATCAGCGCCAGCCGCTTTTTGGCTTCCTATTCGCCCCGCCTGGCCTGGTTGGAACGTCTGAAGATCAGGAGGATCAAGGGACAGATGCTCCACGCCGCCCAAAATGGGCAGATATTCCATTTATGGTGGCATCCCCACCAGTTCGGCCGGCATATCGAGCAGAGCATGAAGAACTTGGACGAGATCCTGGAATATTATGCGGTGCTGAAAAACACCTACGGCTTCGAGTCCCTCACTATGGAGGAAATGGCCGCGGTGGCCGGCCGGCGCTCCGAAGAGGCTGCCCAGCAGGAGGCGCCCAGCCTCTATATTGTTCCGCCCCGCTTCCACCCCCAGGCCCAATAGAGATCCGCCAACTGAATATAACCATAACCATCAGCGGAGAATTCGACAGGATTCTCCCTTTTTCGCTTCCCGAAAGAATTAGCAAGATATTGGAATATCGCGTATAGTTTGCTATCATAAGAGCAATGTTAAAATAAGCTGCGTATTCAGCCAGGTGAGGGGGGCAGTGTACATAGAGCAGGAACCACGTTCATAGGCAAAGGAGGTACATATTTTGATTAAATTGATTAGATCCGTCGGCAGATGGGCAGCCCTGCTGGGCCTCATCCTGGCGGGGGTGATTAACACCACTCCAGTCCTGGCGGCAGACGGGGCCAGCGACATTTCGGGCCATTGGGCCCAGCCACAGATAAGCAACATGATCGACCACAGGATTTTAGCCGGTTACCCGGACGGAAAATTCCTGCCCGATCAGGCAGTCACCCGGGCTGAATTCGCTACTATGCTCAACCAGGCCTTCGGCTTCACTGGCGAAGCGACTGAGACTTTCTCCGATGTCAAGCCCGACTCCTGGTTCGCTCCAGAGATGGCCCGGGCGAAAAAAGCCGGTTACCTGAGCGGTTATGCCGACGGAACGGGCAGACCGGGCGAGCTGATCACCCGCCAGGAGATGGCGGCCATGCTGGCCAGGGTAATGGACCTGACGGTAAATGATGCTACTGAACTGGGCCGCTTCACTGACGCGGACAGTGTGCCGACCTGGAGCAGGGCGGCCTGTGCTGCCCTGGTGCGGGAAGGTTACCTCTCCGGTTACCCGGATGGAACCCTGCAGGCCTTTGATCCCACCAGCCGGGCCATGGCCGCGGTCATCCTAAACCAGGCCATGGAAAAAAGGACCACAGTTTACGACACCGCCGGCACCTATGGACCGGAAAACGGGACGGAGACCATAAAAGGCAATGTAGTGGTCCAAAGTGCCGGTATCACCCTGCGCAACCTGATCATCGAGGGGTATCTGATCATATCCCCCGCTCTGTCCCAGGAGGACGTAACCCTGATTAACGTCACAGTCAGGGGCAATACTATGGTCCGCGGCGGAAGTGCCAGTTTGAACGGGGCTTTCAATGCGGTATTCCTGGAAGGCGACCAGGCGGGGGCCACTTTTAGTGGCCAGGCTGCTTCGGTGCTGCTCAGTCCACCTGCGGCTGGATCGGAAATTGACTTTGCCGCCGGCAATTACGGTACGGTCACCGTCGCCGATGGAACCAGCGGGACAGAGGTCCATGTCGGCTCCGAGGTCGTGATCGACAACTTCTATACCTACGC
>CAZYGL010000083.1:3171-6562 GCA_964647335.1 uncultured Syntrophomonas sp.
CGCGAGGATATAATCAAAAAGGTCAAGAATTTGAACCTCTGCCTGCAGGTCCAGCAGATCAAGCTGCCGATCCTGCCCGGGGCCGAGTACTACCTGGAGCCGGACCTGCCCGAGCGGCTCAAAGCCGGTGAGCTCTTGACCATCAACGACAGCGGCCGCTATCTGCTGGTGGAATTCCCGGCTACCCTGGTTCCGGAAGGGACCGGCAACATACTCCAGGCCCTGGTGTCCCAGGGGGTTACACCCATAATCGCCCACCCCGAGAGAAACCGGCACATACTGAGACACCCTGGGATCATGGAACGCCTGGCCGCCCGCGGCATTCTGGCCCAGGTCACCTCCATCAGTATTACCGGCGCCAATGGCAGGGATTCCCAGGAGATGGCTTTAAGATTCCTGCAGACCGGTGTAGCCCAGATTGTCGCCTCCGATGCCCACAGTGTCCGCACCCGGTCGCCGCTCCTTACCCCTGCTTTCAAGGAGATAGAACGGCTTTGGGGCCAAAAATTCGCGGTTACGGTGTTCTGCCAGAATCCCTGGCGAGTGGTCAAGGGCCGCCCCATCATGGAGGCAGCGCCCCTGACGCCGCTAGGAACCCCCCAGCCGAAACCTCCTTCTAAGACCGATACCTTGTTTAAGAAGTTTAAAAGGCCCTGGGGACATTCCCCCTTGCGTTCCTGATCCATGGCAAGCCGTTACCTCCCCTGATCAAGTGATCGGGGGAGGTTTTTTAGTTATAGTTTTTATAAAAAATAGTACTTGATTTTCTGCCGGCAGCAGGATTACCCAGCTCTGTAGCGAATGTTATAACAATCACAATTGGGACTGTGAAAAAAAACGCTTATTATTAAATTCGACCCCAGAATATGGATGATATGTAACGTATGTGTAAATAGATAGCATCGACATCGCCCTACTCATCATCACAATCCTTCGATCCGCTACTCAAAAAATACAGCCAAAAAGCAGAGGGCCTGGGCAGCTGCCTTAATCGCGTCCCCAGTCCCAGGATACTGTTTTCTCTCGCGGAGGTGAAATAAAGCGTGGACCTGATCGACATCCATACTCATATCCTGCCCGGATTTGACGACGGCGCCCAGGATTTCAAGGACTCCCTGGCCATGGCGGAAGCAGCGGTAAAAGACGGGGTCAACCTGCTGGTGGCTACACCCCGGGTCGGCCCCAGCATCCATAACGTCTCCAAAAAAGAGATATTTGAACAGGTCAAATATCTCAACCAATGCCTGGAATATGCGCGGGTGAAGCTGCCGGTCCTGCCTGGGGCCCTATACCCGCTCGCTGCGGATCTGCCCAAGCGGATGAAAACCAAGCAGATCCTGACCATAAACGATACCGGCAAATATCTCCTGCTGGAGCTGCCGCCTGGTCCGCTGCCCGGTTATGCCGCCGAGACAGTGGGTGAACTGCTGCAGCAGGGGGTGACCCCCATCCTATCATGTCCGGAGCGCAACCAGTTCTTCAGCAAAAATCCGGATAGCTTGAAGGAACTGGCCCGGCAGGGACTGGCCTCCCAGGTAACTGCCGCCAGCATCACCGGCCGTAACGGGCGCGCCGCCAGGAAAAACGCCTTCACTCTGATAGAAAACGGACTGGTCCAGTTGGTGGCATCTGACGGCAACCGCGCCGAAGGGCGGCACCCGGTCCTCTACGCTGCTTTCCAGGAGATAGAACGCCGTCTGGGTATTGAATGGGCCCGGACCCTCATCAGCCACAATCCCTTCCAGGTCATCCAGGGTCTCCCTTTAAAAGCTGTACCGGCCCTCTCCCGCGAATCCCTGTGGCAAAAGCTGGGTAAGATAACCGACGTGTAAGAAAAAAATCCCATTAGTTTAGAGGAATTTTCGATGCGATGGCGAATAGATATTAGGTCACTGCATCGAAAGGAGCGACCCCAAGTTGAGTGAATCCCAAACCCAGCCTAATTTAGCCGAAGAAGAACTGGAGATAGACCTGCGCCAGATCCTGGCGGTTTTAAAAAAATGGCACAAGATGATCATCACCATGACTATCCTCCTGGGCCTGGCAGCCGCCGCTGTCAGCCATTATCTGCTGATCCCCATCTACCAGGCCGATACCCTGCTGCGTTTCAGCCAGGCTACCGATAAACTGCAGACCAATCCATCAGCCGCCGTGAACAGCGGCAGCGAACTGGACAGCTACGTCAAACCGGTCTTGACCATGAACACCCACCTGGCCCAGATCAAGAGCCGGGAGCTCATGCAGCGGGTCATAAGCGAACTGGATCTCAAGGGCTACACCCCTACTTCCCTGTCGGGGATAGTAGATGCCTCCATCATCAAGGACTCCAACCTGATCCAGATCAAAGTGGAGAGCGCCTATCCTTACCAGGCCTCCCAGATAGCCAATACGGTCTCGGACCAATACCTGAAGCTGATGAACGAGAAGACCCAGGAGCAGATCAACAGCTCGGTCACCTTCCTGACCAGCCAGAGAGATCTGACCAACCGGCAACTGGCAGCTGCCCAGGCCGCCCTCAAGAAGATCCCCGCTAATGCCAAGGGGGATGACCTGGCCGAGCGTGACAATTTGCAACTGGAGATCGCGCGGCTCAAGACTACCGCGGCCACCCTGGACCAACAGATATCCCAAACCCTGATCGCCAAGTCCGTGGACCTGGGCGACAGCAGCATGGTGGTCATGTCCGCCGCGGCCATACCCACCAGCCCCATCAAACCCAATCTAGTCCAGAATGTATTGATTGCCCTGGTACTGGGACTGATGATATTCACCCTCCTGGCTTTTGTGCTGGAATACCTGGACAATACCGTGAAGGGACTGGATGACTTCAAGGAGATGCAGCTGATGGTGCTGGGAGTCATACCCAAAGTCGATGCTGCCAGCGCCTGGCAGTCTGGAGCGGGGAGGTTGGAAGATGCCTTCTAGTTATGATCATCGCGATAAAAGCGAATATCAGCTGATCGCCCTGGATAAGCCCAAATCAGTGGTAGCCGAAGCCTACCGGGCCCTGCGGACCAACATCAATTTCGCAGAACTGGACAATCCCTTCCGCTCTATTCTGGTAAGCAGCCCGAGCCCCCGTGACGGCAAATCGACAGTAGCCGCCAACCTGGGGGTAGTCCTGGCCCAAGCCGGGCACAAGGTCATCCTGGTGGACTGCGACCTCAGAAAACCGGTCCAGCATAAGATATTCGGGCTGGCCAACCAAAAGGGTCTGGCTGACTGCCTGCTGCAGAAGATCCCGGTGGAGGAAGCCGCCCACAAAAGCTTGGTCGACAACCTCACCGTGCTGACCAGCGGTCCCATACCCCCCAATCCAGCTGAGGTATTGAATTCACAGCGGGTGAGAAACTTCTGGCCGGCCCTCTTGGACCAATATGATTCTATTATT
>CAZYGL010000084.1:0-6477 GCA_964647335.1 uncultured Syntrophomonas sp.
CAGGTAAAGATGGTCTGGATATCTGCCGGGAGCTGCGGCGGGAAAAAATCGATACTCCGATAATAATGCTTACCGCACGCAATGATGAGATTGATAGAGTGCTGGGCTTGGAATTAGGAGCGGATGACTACGTTACCAAACCTTTCAGCGTCCGGGAATTGTTAGCCAGGGTCAAGGCTATTCTGCGCCGCAGGGATATAAAACCAGAGGGTGAAGGGATCCAAGGGGAGTTGACTGTGGGCAGTTTTACAGTCCGACCGGCGGAATATACGATATACAAGGATGGTCACCGCCTGGACCTTACCTTGAAAGAGTACGAAATTCTCACCTTGTTGATTAAAAACCGCGGCCGGGTTCTGAAGCGGGACTACCTGCTGGAGACCATATGGGACTATGACGATTCCATAAGCACCCGGGTACTGGACGTGATGATCGGCAAGCTGCGGGAAAAGATAGAGACAGACAGCCGCAATCCCCGCTACATAAAGACTGTGCGGGGGGTTGGCTACAAATTTGAGGATTCAGACAGTGTTTAGAAGCTATCGCACTAAATTAGTGGCAGCCTACCTGCTGCTCATTGCCATGTTGCTGCTGCTCCTAGGGAGTGTAGGTTATGTGCAGTTTAAAGAATATTATTTGCTCAACCTGGAAACCTGGCTGACCAAGGAAGCTTATCTCGTGGCGGATATGACTAAATATCGGAACGGAGGCGCCCAATCAGATCGCACTTACCAGGACATCTGCGCAACAGCTGCACTGGACAGTGCGGTCAGGATCACTATTATTGCTGCTAATGGCCAGGTACTGGGAGATTCCTCGGTCGCAGCGGGAAATCTCGACAGCCATGGCGACCGGCCCGAGGTTTATGCTGCTCTGCACGGTGATGTCGGGGTAGAAATGCGCTTCAGCGACACTCTGGGTATAGAAATGCTATACGTGGCAGTGCCCTTCGATGATGGCCAAAACAGAGGCGCAGTGCGCCTGGCAATGCCGTTGAACGAGCTGAATGCCATCTATCATCAGGCACTGAGTTTTATTTTGCTGGTCGCCCTGCTGAGCGGCTTGCTTGCCATAGGTTTGAGCTTTGCCTTGGCCCAGTATTTTTCCCGACCACTAAGGGATATAACCCGGGCTGTAATGGATATGGCTGGAGGCAATCTGAACCGGCGCACCGGGGTAAGAAGCAATGATGAGATGGGCATTCTGGCTGCAGCGTTCAATGAGATGGGTCAACATATTGAAGCTAGCATGCAGGCAGAAACAGCAGCGAAAAATCGCCTGGAAGCCATCCTGATTAATACAGTCAATGGAATTGTTTTGATTGACGCTGAGGGTCGGGTCGCCTATGCAAATCCGGCTGCGTTAACATTGTTGGGCTTGAGTGATACGGTCACTGGGCGCAAATATATCGAGATGATCAACCCTTACGAAATACTTACCATGATCGATGAAGCTAAACAAAATATGGTACCCGTGAAAAGGAGTCTGGTACTGCATACCTTAGGGTCAAAAATCATTGAGGCTAATGTAGTGCCCATACCAGGCCAAAATGAAGATTCCCTCGATATATTGGTGGTCATGAATGATATCAGCGAACTGAAAAGGCTCGAGCAAGTGCGAAAAGATTTTGTAGCCAACGTATCCCATGAGCTAAAAACCCCGGTAGCTGCAATAAGCGGCTTCGCTGAGACCCTTAGGGAGGAGGGAGCCATTGATCCGGCCAGTGTGGCCGAATTCTCTGGCATTATTTATAGTGAAGCCCAGCGATTGGCGATGATGATAAATACGCTTCTGGAGCTGTCAAAACTGGAGAGTGAACAATACCCGCTGAGACTGACAGAACTAAACCTGAACCAACTCGTGGGGGAAACGGTGAACCGGATGTCCAAAACGGCCGCCCTCCGCAACATTGAGTTGTCCTATCAGCAGCCAGCACAGGACGTTAATTTAGTTAGCGACTCAAATCAGATCGACCAGATCTTGATGAACCTGCTGGACAATGCTATTAAATACAGTCCTGACGGAGGAAAGATAGAGATAGAATTGGCTCAGAAAGACAACCAGGCGCTGATCATTGTGGAGGATCATGGAACCGGCATTCCGGAACAGGACTTGAGCCGCATTTTTGAGCGTTTCTATCGGGTTGATAAGGATCGATCGAGGAAAACTGGCGGAACTGGACTGGGCCTGGCGATTGTAAAACACCTGGCGGAAAGTCTGGGTGGGGAAATAAAAGTAACCAGTCGCCTCGGCAGCGGATCGACCTTCACAGTCATCCTGCCCAAGGAGGCCTCCCGTAAACCTTAGCTGCCTGGAAGACTCATTTACACAAGCTTTACAATAAAATTACCTGCAGTTTACCGGCGCCGGGATTGGGTTTTACAATCCCGGCGTATTCTATTAGTGAGATGAATAGAGGAGCAAGAAGGAGGAAGAAGATCATGGCAAGCAAGCGAGTAGTAAGAATGACCGGATGGCTATTGGTTGGATTGTTGCTGTTAGGTTTGGGAGCGGTATCCGGGTGTGGACAAAAGGACAGCACCACCGATAAAGGCGCCGGTCTAAGCGGGACATTGACAGTGGCAGGTTCCACTTCAGTACAACCTTTCAGTGAGGTCCTGGCAGAAGAATTCATGGCTGCAAATCCAGGAGTAGAGATTAACGTCCAGGGCGGAGGTTCCAGTGTTGGTATCGAATCGACAGTTTCAGGAGCTGCTGGAATAGGGGCTGTGTCGCGGACTGTCACCGCAGCCGAGATGGCGCAAGGGTTGACCTGGAGGGTAATCGCGCTGGATGGCATAGCCGTTGTGGTGAATCCGGCCAATTCCATCAGCAATATGAAAACAGAAGATGTCATGAACATTTATCTGGGCAACATCAAGAACTGGAAAGAATTGGGCGGAAACGATGCGCCGATAACTATAGTGACCAGGGAAGAGGGTTCAGGCACCAGGGAGGCGTTTTCCAGCCTGGTCATGAACAAGAAGGATATAATCAAGTCTGCCATCGTGCAGAACTCCACCGGGGCAATCGCAGCTACGGTGGCAGGGGACAAAAATGCGGTGGGATATGTTTCATTGTCGAGTGTTAAGCCTGAAGTCAAGGCCCTGACTATCGATGGCATCGCTGCTACCGAAGCCAATGTGAGGACCCGTGATTACAAGCTGCAGCGTCCCTTCATCTATGTGACCAAAGGTGAACCAACAGGTCTGGCCAAGGCCTTCATTGACTACGTGCTGAGCCCTGAGGGGCAGCAATTGATTGTCGAGGAAGGCGCCATTAGCGCAAGCAGGTGACCATGAAAAGTGCAATTCTGGAAAGAAATGATCAAACCATGTTTACCCTGGAAGAACTGTATCGCCTGGAGTTAGCCATGGAGGCCAAAATAGCCGATGACTTCGCCTATATTAAAATCGTCAAGGATGAGATCAAGGCCAACAACAATCTGCATGACCACCGCTTCCTTATAGAGGGCCGGGAGATACTGAAAAAAGACATGGAACTCAAAGAAAAGATAATCGAAATGCGGTATAGAGCCAGATGAAAGCAATGCCATTTACCGTCAGAACCAGCGAACTAGTCAGGGCCGGAAGCCTGGCAGCCAGCTCGATGAGAGAAGGTGCGGAAATGAAAAGGGCAGTGGGGATTACTAAATCACGTCCCAGTGAATCCTGGATCGAAAAGATTTTGGTCCTTTGCGCTGCCCTGTTTATCATCGTAATAGCTTTGATCACCCTCTTCATTTTCAGCCAAGGACTGCCGCTGCTGTTCAAGGTAGGATTTGGGGATTTCGTGTTCAGCACCGACTGGCGGCCCATTAAAAGCATATTTGGGATTGGAGCGATGGCAGCGGGATCCATAGCCGTCACTCTTACGGCTATGATCTGGGCTGTACCTTTGGGAATAAGTGCTGCAGTATTTATGGCAGAAATTGCTCCTAGCCGGATTGGCAAGCTGTTAGGCAGCCTGGTTGAATTGCTGGCGGGCATACCGTCGGTGGTGTATGGATTTGTAGGTTTGCTGGTGGTAGTTCCCTTTATCCGTGATCATCTAGGCGGAAACGGCATGAGCGTTTTAGCTGGGGCCATCATTCTTGGGATAATGCTCTTGCCTACTGTGGTCAACATTTCACGGGATTCGATTCAGGCAGTGCCCCCCGAATACAAAGAAGGATCATTGGCTCTAGGAGCAAGTCATTTTCAGACTATCGCCCGGGTCATCCTCCCCGCTGCCCGGCCGGGCATAATAACTGCGGTGATCTTAGGGATGGGCAGGGCGATAGGCGAAACCATGGCTGTGGTGATGGTAACAGGCAATTCCGCTGTCGTGCCGGACAGTCTCCTGGCTCCGGTACGTACAATGACCAGCAACATCGTCCTGGAAATGGGGTATGCGACTGGTGATCACCAGGCCGCACTCTTCGCGACCGGTCTGGTCTTATTCGTTTTTATCGTAGTTTTAAATTTGCTGGTTAGCAGGGCGGCCATGGCAGGTGGATCGAATGCGAAGAAATAGGTGGCAGGAAAGGATCATGACAGCGGGCTTGTGGTTGGCAGCAATTCTGATTGTGGCCATTCTGGCGGGTATATTAGGGTATGTGCTGGTAAAAGGTATCTCCAGCATCAGCTTGGATTTCATCCTGCAGCCGCCTAGCCGGGCTGGCCGAGCAGGGGGGATATCCACTACCATCGTCAGTACGGTTTACCTGACCCTGATGTCCCTGCTGATAGCCGTTCCTGTCGGCGTAGGCAGCGCCATCTACCTGCAGGAATATGCCCACAGCACCAGCCGCTTTGCCCGCTTGGTCAACCTGACTGCCGAAACATTAGCCGGTATACCTTCGATAGTTTTCGGCTTATTTGGATTCGTCTTTTTCGTCATTTACCTGAATCTGGGCTGGTCCCTCTTGTCGGGCAGCATGACCCTGGCCATCATGATTTTGCCCACCATCACCCGTACTGCCCAGGAAGCCGTCTCAACAGTAGCCCCGGAGTACCGGGAAAACAGCCTGGCTCTAGGAGCCAGCCGGTGGCAGACTATCCGCAAGGTGATCCTTCCGTCTGCCCTGCCGGGAATTGTAACCGGGGTAATCCTTTCCATAGGCCGCGCAGTGGGTGAAACCGCAGCCATTATACTGACTGCCGGCAGTTCACTGGGTATGCCCCTGGCGCCAACTGACCCAGCCCGTACCATGGCCGTCCATCTCTATATCCTGGCAATGGAGGGGATTTCGACCGAGCGGGCTTTTGGCACTGCCCTGCTGCTGGTAGTTTTGATCATGATCATCAACTATTTGGCCAACCTGAGTTTGAAAAAATTGACCCAAGCCTTGCGCTGAACTGGGGGATAATGATGGAAAACAAACCCAAGATAAAAAGCACCAAGCTGGATCTATTCTACCACGATTACCAAGCCCTGCATGGTATAGATATGGACATCGCCGCCAACCGGGTGACCGCATTAATCGGGCCCAGCGGCTGCGGAAAATCAACCTTTCTGCGCACCTTGAACCGCATGAATGACCTGATCGAAGGGACTCAGATCGGAGGCCAGGTCTACCTTGACGATTCTCCCATCTACGAAAAAGATGTTGATGTGGTCGGACTGAGAAAGAGAGTAGGGATAGTTTTTCAAAAGCCTTCGGTATTCCCCATGTCGGTCTATGAAAATGTAGCCTATGGGCCGCGGATCCATGGGATTAAGAATAAAGGCCAGCTGGATGAAATCGTGGAACGTAGTCTACGAGCAGCCAATCTCTGGGAAGAAATGGGCCACCGGTTGAGCAGCCCCGCAGCCCGGATGTCAGGTGGGCAGCAGCAGCGTTTGGTAATAGCCCGGGTGCTGGCAGTAGATCCGGAGGTTGTTCTGATGGACGAACCGGCTTCCGCCCTGGATCCCATCTCCACAGCCAAATTGGAGGAACTGATTGCCGAACTGAAGAAGAATTACACTATCGTAATTGTCACCCACAACATGCAGCAAGCGGCCCGGGTCTCTGATTTCACTGGATTCTTCCTGAATGGCTATCTGATAGAATTCAACCGCACCACTGAACTATTTGTAAACCCGGCGAATCGACAGACCGAGGATTATATCACAGGGCGTTTTGGGTAAATAATAAATATTCAAGGCTTGAGGAGGAAAATGCCATGGCCATCGATTCCCTGGAAAAGCAGCTGGAGGTATTAAAGGAAGATATTTTGAAGATGGGGAGCCTGCTGCAGGAGCAGATCTTTAAAGCCAACCGCGCCCTAACGGAAAAAAACCTGGATTTGGCCAGGGAAGTAATTGCGGGTGATGATTTCATCGATCAGATGGAATTAGATATTGAGAAAAAGTGCCTGTGCCTGATTGCTTTGAAACAGCCCCTGGCCAAGGACTTAAGGTTTATTGGCACCGCCCTGCGCCTTATCGTTGACCTGGAGCGGATGGGGGATCATGCTGAAGACATCGCCAAGATCGCTATCGACCTCTACG